>NZ_JBEXZS010000023.1:0-57822 GCF_040593685.1 Methylobacterium sp. EM32
GCCGGGGGAGGGGCGGGTTGTCGCGGCGGGGTAGTGCGGGGAGGCGAGAGCGAGCCGCCGAGGGTTGCTGCGACATTCCGTTCGGCATGATGTCCCTATACTGACCGCACCGCTTGGCGCGTCACCGGACGGATCGTGACGAACTTAGCCGTCCCGCCATCCCCATCGTTATCGATCTGCCAGACGCTTCGGATGTAAGGATTGCGGCCATCCGGACTAAGGAGAGGCCCTTCGAAATAGTGCTTGATCCCGTGTGGAGCCTCGAAGGCTGCCGTCCATCGTGTCGGCGACGGGTGCCGGCCGAGGGCGTCCATCAGATCGAGGGGCCGATCAGGCGAGAAGCCGAACCGCATGAGAAGGGCGGCCTTCGCTGCCCCATCGTCGCTGTTCAGATTGAGGAGGTAGCCCGCGACCTTCGCTTCCGAGATCGTGAAGGCGGACGGATAGGGATAGGCGGTGGTCAACCCCCGGCGCGCTCCACCACGCTCAGGAGGGCAGCCTCCACCGTGGCGAGCGCGTCCACCGGCTGGGTGAACTCGACCTCGAAGGCCGCACCTCCCGCCCAGATCGCAACCACCGTCCCGACCGAACCCGCAGGCACCGGCACTGCGTCGTCCCCGAGAACGTCCGCCAGCACCACGACACGGTCGAGCTCTTCGATCCGACGCGGTTCGCTGCGATCCCTCCGATCCCGGGCGACGGGACGCGGGGACGTCTCGGTGACGAATGTGAGGAGACGGCTGGCCATGTCCGAAAGCTACGTCATGCAGCGCATTCCGCAAGTCCTGCCGACATTCCGCTTGACGACGAAGGCCGGCGGGAACACCATCGCCGCGCCATGATCAGGAACCCGACCCGCTGTGCCCGACGCCGACGCCGCTGCCTTCCAGCGGTGGCCCGTCCGGCTGCGCGTCAATCGGTGTCCCTCCGTGGGGTGACGGCCGCTTAAGCGGCCCCGCCCACCGGAGCGGCGATCGAGCCGCGTTCCTGAACACAGCCCCCGCAGCCCCCGGCTCCGGGGGTTTTTCTTTGCCCGCATCCCAAGTTGCCCAATTCCCGAGAGAACACACCCATGAGCATTCGCGTCGGCATCGTCGGCATCAGCGGTTTCGGCGGCGGCGAGGCGTTGCGCCTGATCGCCGGCCATCCGGAGTTCGAACTCGTCTACGCCGCGGGCGAGGGCAGCGCCGGGAGCCGCCTGGCCGACCGCTTCCCCGGCGTGCCGGCGCGCCTCGCCGACCTCGTGATCGAGAAGTGGGACCCCGCAAGCCTGCCGCCGCTCGACGTGCTGTTCGCCTCGCTGCCTACCGGTACCTCCGCCGAGGCGCTGGCGCGCGTACCGGGATCCGTGAGGATCGTCGATATCGGCGGCGACCACCGCTACGTCGAGGGCTGGGCCTACGGCCTGGCCGACATCTGGCCCGACCGGATCACGGGACGGACCCGCGTCGCCAATCCCGGCTGCTTTCCCGCCGCGACGCTGACCGCGCTGGCGCCGCTGCTGGCCGACGGGCTGATCGCGCCCGACCCCATCGTGGTCGATGCCAAGACCGGCATTTCCGGGGCCGGCCGGGGCGGCGGCGACAACCGGTTCGGCTACGCCGAGACCAACGAGAACCTGACCCCCTACGGCCTGCTCAGGCACACCCACATGCCCGAGATCGCCACGACGATCGAGCGGATGAGCGGCGGTAGCGCGGCCGGGCTGGTCTTCACGCCGCACCTCGTGCCGATGACCCGCGGCATCCTCGTGACGATCTATGGCCGCGGCCGCGCCACCACCGAGCAGTGCCTGGACGCGGCCCGGCGCTTCTACGCGGGCCGGGCCTTCGTCCGCGTGACCGACAGGCCGCCCCAGACCAAGTGGGCGACCGGCTCGAACCTCGCCTTCGTCAGCTACGCCGCCGACCCGGGGCGCGACCTGGTGATCGCGATGGGCGTCGTCGACAATCTCGGCAAGGGGGCGGCCGGCCAGGCGGTGCAGAACGCCAACCTGATCTGCGGCCTCGCGGAGACCGCCGGGCTCGAGGGCGCCCCCGTCTGGCCGTGACGGTGACGGCGAGCTTCGGCCTCGCTTCCTGCGCCGCCGAGGCGGCCGGGCGGAACCGGGTCGAGGCGGCCGGGACGTGCGCTGCGGATCCCGGCTCCGCTGCGTCGGCCTGATCGCCGCCGTGCGGGACCGCACGTGCTCACGGCCTGTTCAACCCCGGGGGGCTTCGCTCCGGCGCCGCGCGCGCTACCATGAGGGGATCGGGAGGCCTGCGACCGGATCCGTGACAGAGCACGTTGCGACGGCCCGGCCGCGGGCCTTCACCAGAGACCGCCTCACCAGGGCCCTGCCGCTCGCCCGCGCGCTGACCTTCCGGGCGGGGCTCAGGGTCGCGCGCCTGCGCCACTGGCTCGCCGGCCGGCTGCCGCCCCGGGTCCGCGGGCGGCTGGCCGGGAACGTGCGGGCCGCCGAGCTCGCCGGGCTCGCCTTCGCGTTCCGGGCCCGGGCCGTCGCCATCGTGGTCGTGTCGCTGTGGCTCCTGATTCTGGTGCCCTGGCCGCGCGACCTCTACTACCTCGCCGTCGCCGGCCTGTTCTTCCTCCTCGGCTACGTGCCCTACCGCCTGCGGCACCACGCCCGGGCGGGGACGATCAAGCTCGCCTTCACGGTGCTCGACATCGCGCTCATGACCGCGGCGATCATCGTGCCGCCGCCGGCCGGGCTCGGGGTCGACTGGCCGATCCAGACCCGGCTGCGCACCCCGGAATTCCTCTACCTGCTGCTGCTCCTCGGCGAGGCGGCGCTGACCTACTGGCCGGTGGCGGTGCTCTGGACCGGGACCTGGATCGCCGCGATCTGGTCGCTCGGCGTCTGGCTGGTCTACAGCCGCCCCGACACGGTGCGCTTCTCCAACGTCGTGCACGACGGGCGCCTGAGCGCGGAGGCCTCCCTGAAGGTCTTCCTCGACCCGGCCTATGTCGGCCTGACCCCGCTCTGGACGCAAGGGATCGTCACCGGCCTGTTCACGCTGCTGCTGGCCATCGCGGTGTGGCGGAGCCGGGGCACGATGCTGGCGCAGGTGCGCGCCGAGGTGGTGCGGGCCGACCTCGCCCGCTACGTCTCGCCCGACGTCGCGGACGCCCTGGCGGCCCGGGCCCATGCGGGCTTCGGCGCGCCGCAGACCCGGGTGGTGGCCGTGCTGTTCGCCGACGTCGTCGGCTTCACCGGCATGAGCGAGGGGATGGCGCCGGAGCGCGCCTTCGCGCTCCTGCGCGGCTTTCGCGAACGCAGCTGCAAGGTGGTGTTCCGCCACGCCGGCACCCTCGACAAGTTCCTCGGCGACGGCTTCATGGCCACCTTCGGCGGCCTCGATGGGCGCGGCGACGGCGCCGCCCGGGCGATGGCCTGCGCGGTCGCCCTCCAGGACGAGATCGACGCCTGGAACGCCAAGCGCGAGGCCCGCGGCGCGGCCCCGGTGCGGGTCGCGGTCGGGGTGCATTGCGGCCCGGTGGTGATCGGCAATATCGGCGCCGACCAACGGGTCGAGTTCACGGTGATCGGCGACGTCGTCAACGTCGCGAGCCGCCTGCAGGCCGCCACCCGCGAGGTCGGCGGCCGCATCCTCGCCTCCGATTGCTGCCTCTCGGCTGCCGGGCCGGAGGTGGCGGGCCGCTTCACCCGCACGCTGCCCCTGACCCTGCGCGGCCGCCTCCAGCCGATCGTCGTGCACGTGGCGGAGTGAGGCCGCGGACGGGCCTATCCGCGCTGCAGGATCTCGATGCGCACGCCGTCCGGTCCCTCGAAGAAGGCGATCCGCAATCCCGGCTTCACGTGGGTGATTCCTGAGACCAGCGGGATGCCGCGGGCGGCGAGATCCGCCACCGTCGCCTCAATGTCCTCGACGCGCAGCCCGATATGCTCGATGCCGCGATGCGGCGGCACAGCGCCGGGCCCAGTGCCCTCCGGCGCCTGCTCGATGAACATCCTCATTCCGCCAAGATCGAGGATGATCCGGCTCGGGCTCTCCCCGCCCTCGCGCCCGGTCTCCCGCGCCTCCAGCACCTCGACGTAGAACCGCGCCGCCGCCACCGCGTCCCGGCTGCGCAGATGGAGATGGTCGTACACGTAGGCCATGCGGGTCTCCCTCGGGGCGCTCCGTCACGCGCCTCGTCCCGGCGCGCACGGTACGTCGCCCAGGCGCCGCGCGATAGGCGTTCTTCCACCCCTCGCCCTCCTTGGGACCCCGGTTGACGCATCGCCGCCGCCCGCCCTACAGAAAGGGCATCCGGGGCTCAGGCGCCCGGAGCCGGAAGGGTGGCCGAGTGGTTTAAGGCAGCGGTCTTGAAAACCGCCGTGGGGGCAACTCCACCGTGGGTTCGAATCCCACCCCTTCCGCCAAGTCATTTTTCTATTTTATCAGCAAAATCAGATACTTAGCTTCATCGCTTGACGGATGCCCTAGCGGCAGGGCACGATTTCGTCCAACGCAACGTCCAACATCGCTGCCGCCGATGCCCGAGTTTCTGACGCGACGCCAGGGCTTCTGGCACTTCGTCCGGCGCGTCCCGGAGACGTTCGCCGCCCTCGACAAGCGAGGCATCGTCAAGCGCTCGACCCACATCCGGATCGCGGACGACCCGCGGGGCCTGCGTGCCGCGCGTGCGGCGGCGCAGATGAACGGCGAGCTGGAGGCCTACTGGCAGGGCCTCGCCGGGGGCCAGAGCGCGGAGGCTAAGGCGCGCTACGAGGCCGCGCGCAAGCGCGCGCGGCAGCTCGGCTTCAGCTACATGCCGGCCGCGGAGGTGGCAGCGCAACCGCTCGCCGAGATCCTGGCACGAATCGAGGCCCTGTCCGCGCGCAACGCGGCCGACGACCCGGCGACCCGTGCGGCGGTGCTCGGCAAGGAGCCGGTGCCGGCCGTGATGCTGTCGCAGCTGTTCGAGCAGTACGAGACCCTGACGAAGTCCTCGCGCCAGGACCTCTCGCCCGACCAGTTGCGCAAGTGGGGCAACCCGAAGAAGCGGGCGCTCGCCAACCTGCTCAAGGTGGTCGGCGACAAGCCCGTGACGGAGCTCACCCGCAACGACGCCCTCGACTTCCGCGCCTGGTGGCAGGAGCGCGTGCTCGTCGAGGGCATCGAGATCGGGACGGCCAACAAGGACGTCGGCCACATCAACCGCATGCTCCGGCAGATCGAGCGCAGCCACCGGCTCGGCATGGGTCCGGTCTTCGCCGAGCTGCGGCTGGAGGGCGAGACGCAGGGCCAGCGCGTCGCCTTCACGGCCGAATGGGTGCAGACCCGCATCCTGGCGGACGGCGCCCTGGACGCGCTCAACCCCGAGGCCCGGCGCATCCTCTACATCATGGCCGAGACGGGGATGCGGCTGTCGGAGATCTGCAACCTGACGGCAGAGACGATCCGGCTGGACCACGCGGTGCCGCACGTCGTGGTGCGGGCGGACGGCCGGCGGATGAAGACGGAGCAGTCGGCCCGGGAGCTGCCGCTGGTCGGGGTGGCGTTGACGGCCGCGCAGGCGCAGCCGGAGGGCTTCCCGCGCTACAGGGACAAAGCGGCTTCGCTTTCGGCGATCACCAACAAGGCGATGCGTTCAGCGGGATTGCTGTCGCTGCCCGGGCAGTCGGCCTACTCGTTCCGGCACTGCTTCGAGGACCGGCTGACGGCCGTGGAGGCGCCAGAGAAGCTGATCGCCGCGATGATGGGCCACAAGTACCAGAGGCCGCGCTACGGCTCGGGGCCGAGCTTGTCGCAAAAGCGCGAGTGGCTTCAGCGGATCGCGTTCAAGCCGCCAGTGCGGGTGTAGACATAGATGCACGGCCGATCTGCACGATAGCAGAATCGCCCGGGTTCAAGCCCGGATCCAGCCGGCACCATAATCCTTCAGCACACGTTCGGCCCTCTGCCGTGGCGTTCCGATCCGGCGCGCCTCGATCAGCTCGGCCTCCAGTCGCTCCAGGATCGGCAGATAGACCTCGGTCCCGTCCTGGACCACGATGGACGCGAGCCGCACCAGCGCCTGCTCGATGCGCTCGGGCGTGACCGGCTCGGGCGAGGGGAGGCGCGCGGCGGGCCTCATTGCCGCTCCCGGCGCGGCAGGGCGGCGCGCGGGCTCGACGGCTCGGAGGCGTCGCGGTCCGCGTCGGTCTCGTCCGGGTCCTCGCTCAGGGCGAGGGGCAGGCGGATGCCATGCCGGGTGAAAGGGCCGGCCTCGCTCACGGGACCGTCTCGGCGAGTGGGTCGGCGGCACTATCGGCCCTTGGCGCAGCCATCAGCATGCCGCCCGCACCGGCTGCTCCTCGCCGCCGACGATCAGACGGCCCTCGGCGGAGAAGGCGTAGGTGACTCCCGCGACGCTCGGCAGCGTGACGGTCTCGATGCGCCGCGCGGCGGGCTTGACGGTGGCCGGCGGCTCGCCGAGCAGACGCCCGATCAGGGCGGCATCGCCCGCAACGGTGAGGCGCGAGGCGGTCTCGCCCGGCAGGCGCCGGCGCGTGATCGTGACGCCGGTCTCGGCGAGCGTCAGCCGAAGCGCCCGCACCGTCTTCTTGAGCGCCTTGGGCGAGCGCTCCAGGGCGGCGGCGAGGCTGGCGTAGCTGTGGGGTTCGCCGGAGCGCGCGAGCGCGCGCAGGACGTGGCGCAGGGCCGGGGTGAGGCACGGGACTACCGGGCTCATCGCGCGCGCCCTTGGGCGAGGGTCCGCGCGTTCCATCGGGCGATGTCGGCGCGCGCATCTCCGTTCCGGGCAGCCTCGGCCCGGACGCGCTCGCATGCCGCGTCGACCGCCGCGTGGCCGACCGGGCCACGCGCGGCCCGCGCCTCGGCCAAGCGGCGTTCACGCTCGATGGCGCGCCGCTTGTACCGGTCCGAGAACCATTCCAGGGACGGCCGTCGCGAGGGCCGGCCGGCGGCCTTGGCGGCCTCGTACTGGGCGTAGGCGCCCGCGCTCGCGGAATCGATGCCGGCCATCACGCGGCCCCGCGGATCAGCAAGCCCGCCAGCGTCCCGAAGAGGAGACCGAGGGCGGTGGCGAGAATGAGGACGACGGCGTGGGCGATGCCCTCGCGGAGACTGAGGCGGCGGGCCGGCGCGCCTGAGGAGGGCGTGGTGGGCGCGTCCTCGTCGGCGGGCTGCGGAAACTCGGCGAGGCGTGCCCGCAGGGCGGGCAGCCAGCTTGGGCCGTCCAGGTGGAGGTTGGGGGGATTCGGCATGGGGCCATCCGCAAGGGGACGGCGATAACCTAAAAATCAGGTTGTTGGTTGTCAATAACCGCGGGATCGAGCGGCGATCCGGTTGTTGTCCCACAGCCATCTCCCCGCCCGCTCACTTGACGCTACGTGAACAAATGGGGAACATCTCCACCACGGGTTCAGCACGGGGAGCAGCCGGTGGTGACGGTGCATGGCGGACGCCATACCTATTACGTGGTGCAGTCGTTCTCTCTGGCCGACGGGGGCTACGTCATGGACGAGCCGATCGAGGCGCGGTCCGAGGAGGCCGCCCTCGCGGTCGCCCGCCGGCTGGCCGGGGCCAAGGCCGTGACCCTCGCGTTCTCGCGCGCCGGCGATCCCGAGACCGGCGAATTCGACGACGCGGTGCTGATCTTCAGCGACGGGGAACTGCCCGAGGAGCTTGTTGGGGCACTCTGCGCTTAGGGTCGAGGCTTAGCAGGTTTAACGGCTCAAACGGCCTCTCGCAGCCCATATCGGGCCGCCAGGGGACTCTTCATGGGTACCGCGATGCCGTTGTTGAGCACCTCACCTCGGGCGCACAATACAAGCACTTGAGTACCCAACGAATCTGTGAGATATTTCAACAGACCTGCGATGATAGCAGAATCATGACGAAAATAGCAAATGCATCCTGAAAGGTGCTACTGGCTATGGCGGTTCGTGAGCATCTACAGCAGCTGCACAAAGGGATTTCAAACTGGAATCGATGGAGGTGTGCAAATCCAAACATAAAGCCTGATCTTAGTGGAGCAAATCTTCGAGGTATCAGGCTATGTGGTGGCGATAGAGATGCTGGCCATTACAGCGCGCTGGAAGATACAACGGGCTCTTTCATTGACAGATTCAGGGATGGAGCGGACCTACGAGGGGTGAATTTTCGTGGCGCAAACTTGATAGATGCCAATTTCATTTACTGCGATCTCTCGGGCGCAGATCTGAGCGAAACAGTTATGTCTCGCGCTCTACTTGGATGGTGCATATTCAACGAAAGCAATCTATATTGGGCCTGTCTTGACGAAGCTAGGGCACATCACGCAATATTTAAAAATAGCAACTTGGATCGTGTGAATTTCGGGTGTGCAGACTTAGCATCTGCTATAATAGATGGATGTTCGGCAGTAGATATCACATTATTTGACTGTGAATTGTCCAATACAGAATTTCGTAGTACTAATTTGATCGACTCTGATTTGATACAATCTCGCTTGATCGGCACGCGCTTTGTAGGAGGCAAACTATCCGGTTGCAGTATCTACGGCGTATCCGTGTGGGATGTATCGGTTGATAATACGGCTATATCTGATTTGAATATCAGTCCGAGAGGCTTGCCGCGTATCTCCGTTGATGATTTAGACGTCGCTCAGTTTTTGTACCTGATGCTCGACAACAAAAGATTGCGAAACATCGTTGAAACTATGACCAGCAAAATCGTATTGATTATCGGCCGATTCACAGTCGAAAGGAAGGCTGTGCTGGATATGCTGCGCGACGCGCTGCGAAAACAGGGATTTGTGTCAATTTTATTTGACTTCGACAAACCAGCAAGCCGTGATATCACAGAGGTCGTTAGCTTGATTGCGCACATGTCGTGCTTTGTCCTTGCAGATATAACAGATCCTAAAAGTATACCGCAAGAACTGCAAAGGATCGTTCCTTCACTGCCATCAGTTCCTGTGCAGCCCTTAATACTTTTAAATAATGAAATTTACAGTATGTTTGTAGATTTTGGGGGAAGCCTGACAATGCTGCCGCCCATTGTTTATAAGAATGACAAGCATCTCATTTCGTTGATCGATGAGTCTATCCTACCAGCAGTAAATAAGAAATTGACCGAGATAAGAGATCGACGGAACGAATTTGAACGAGCCATAAGCCGCGCGACGCAATATAAGGACGATTGAAAAATAATCAGTCAATTGATTTCTGGACCTACTTCCGGAAATCCTTCGAAACGATCCGGTGGCAGGTCGGCCACTCGTCGCGGGAGAGTTCGAAGGTCCGCGCCGGGTTGAATTGCTGGACCCGCCATGCCTCCGCGTTGGAACCGACGAGGCGCTTGACCATCGCCCGCGGCTCGTCTCCCGCTCCAGAGTAGAACACGCAGGGCGTCGCGGACAGGCCGGGCAGGCGCGGGTTGACCATCAGGGTGTCGCCGGGCTCGAACTCCGGCGACATCGATTCGCCGACGAGGTAGATCGCGTAGCCGTCCTTGACGCCCTGCAGGGCGGGCGGGCGCTTCACCGTGCCGATCGGGTCGCGCTCGATGAGGAGCGAGCCTTCCCCGCCCTCTGCCGAGGCGAAGAGCGGCACGTCGCCGACGAGCCCCGCCGCAGCCGCCCAGTAGGCGGGATCCCGCGCGAAGTCCGGGACCGGCATCGGCGCCTGCCGCGGGGCCAGCGCCGGCCGGCCGTCCTGCGCGCCTTCGGGGAAGAGCGCCGGATCGAGGCCGAGCACCTCGATGAGCCGGGCGAGGTGCGCCGTGCTCTCGACCTGCTTGAGCTCGATCTTGGCGATCGTCGCCTGGGAGGTGCCGACCTCCTTCGCCAGCCGGGCCTGGCTGAGCTTCTTGGCGAGCCGCCCCTCGCGGATGATGTCCTGCCACTCCATGGGGCGGTAGTCTAAAACCTCGGTTGTGGCCGCGCGCGCATATTCTGGTTGTTGACAACCAACAACCAAGGCGGTTATGTCCAAGGTCATGACCGTGCGATCCCTCATTCAGGCCGCGATCACGCTGGCCGGCTCGGAAGCGAAGCTGGGCGACGCCTGCGGCGTCTCCCAGAGCGCGATCTGGAAAGCGAAGAAGGCCGGGCGGGTGTCCGGCGAGCTGGCCGTCCGGATCGACCGGGCGACCGACGGCGCGATCCCGAAGCACCGGCTGCGGCCGGACCTCTGGGAGCCGCCGACCCGCGGCGCGGCCGAATCCCACGGGCACGGGGTGGCCGCATGACGCCCCGTCCCGTCACGGCGCCGTCGCGTCCGGTCCTCCGGGCCGTCCTGCGCGACCGGCGCCTCGCCGCCATCCTCCTCTGCCTGCTCGCCTGGGGCATCGGCACGGCCAGCTGCTGGTCGAAGCGCGCCTCGCAGCCGCCGCATCCGAGATCGGAGGCCGGCTGAGGCCGGCGCTCCAGCCGTGTTCCGGGTCCCGGCCTCCGAACGGCGCCGGTCCCGGATCGCGCCCGGCCGGTCCCTTCCGCCCCCATCCGTCCGGCCGGGCGCACCCTCGTTCACACCGGAGGCAGCCATGAGGACGACCCGTCGCAAGATCCGCTACCGCCTGCGTGCCGACGGCCGCTGCGAGGTGTGCCTGGCCGACGGGTGGGTCACGCTCCTGCGGGTGGCGCGATGAGCGCCGGCGGCCTGTCCTCGCTCGCTGCCCGGCTCCACGCGGCGGCAGCCCATGCCGGCGTGGTCGCGCGCGGCACCGAGATCCTGGCGGCCCGGATGCAGGTCGGCCTGCCGGCGGGTACGCCGTGCGTGGGCCTCGACGAGGCGGTGCAGCACCATGCCGAGCAGGCCCAGGTCCTGGCCGACGCCCACGCCTTCGTCCTCCGCTGCGCGGCCCAGCCGGCCCTGCTCGAAGCCCTCGCCGCTCTCGAGCGCGGCGAGGCGGTGACACTGGACGCTGCCGGACGACGGCCTGCCAGGGCCGCCGCCGGCGCTCCGTCCCACGCGACCGTCCAGCCGTCCAAGCCCTGGTCGCGTGTCCTCGATTCCGTGCGTCCGGGACACCGCAAGTCCTCCGGCCCTGCTGCTCATGCCTCTGCGCTCTCCCCGGCGAGTGCAGAGGACCACAGGAGCGGCCCAAGGTGTCGGGATTCTCACCCAAGCTCTCGGGAGACCATCCCGAGCGTCACGAGGGTAGCATGACTGCTCAGGCAGAGGCGCGCCAGCTCGTCGAGCTGATCGCCGGGCCGGTCCGGCTCGGCGAGAACGTGAAGGCCGCGCTCGCGCGGGTCGCACGGCTCACGGGCCTCGGCGACCGCCGCGTGCGTGGTATCTGGAACGGCGAGGCCCGTCGCATCGAGGCCGAGGAGATGGACCGGCTGCGCCGGGCGGCCCTCGATGCCAGCACTCTAGAGGATGTCGATCGTGCGTACCGTGCCCACCTTGCCCGGCTCCGGGCCTGCCGGGAGATCCTCGGACACGGGGCCCTCGGGCAGGCGGCCTCCCGGCAAGCGGCCTTTCGCCTTCCGGCCGCGGACGCTGCTGGCCGGGTGGATCATGCGGAGCTCGGGCTGGCTGGCGCTCAAGATCGCCCCGTGGATCGGGGAGGGCGCCGATGACGCCGGAGGTCCGTCTCCTCGGGATTGATCCCGGCCTCACCGGCGCCCTCGCGCTCCTCGGCCTCGCGCCCGGCGGCCCGTCGCTCACTGTTGCGGACATGCCGGAGGTCCACAAGACCATCGACGCGGCGGCGCTCGCGGAGCTGATCCGCGGCTGGCCGCGCCCGGACTTCATCGTGCTCGAGGAGGTCGGCCCGCAGCCGCGCGACGGCGTGCGGCAGGCCTTCAGCTTCGGGCAGTCCTACGCCACGGCGCGCACCGTCGCGCTGATGCTGGAGATCCCGCTCCACCTCGTGCGGCCGCAGGCCTGGAAGGCTCACTTCCGCCTGCGCGGCGGCCCCGAGGGCAAAGAGGCCGGGCGCGCCCTGGCTTTGCGCCGCTTCCCGGCGAGCGCGAAGTTGTTCGCGCGCAAGAAGGACCACAACCGGGCGGAGGCGGCCCTGCTGGCGCTCTATGGCGCCGAGCGGCTCCTGCCCGCGGGCTCGCTTCCCGATCCGGACCGGGTCGGGGGCGTGGCGACGGCCGGGGGCGTGGCGGCCCCCGGCCAACCCCTCCCTCCACCGGAGCGGCCGCTGGCCTGAGCCGACGCTCGGCCCAAGGCCCGCTGACGCGCCTCCGCTCCTGCCGCCCCGGATCCACCAGAAGCAGGCGCAGACGAAAGGACCCTCATGTCGATCTCGCTCAAGAGCCTGCGCAAGCGCACCAACGAGAGCGCCGCGCGCATCCTGATCTACGGCCCGGAGGGCATCGGGAAGACGTCGCTGGCGGCGGAGTTCCCGGAGGCCGTGTTCATCCAGGTCGAGGACGGCACGCCGTCGGGCGTCACCATCGATTCGTTCGGCGTGCTCACCACGTTCGAGCAGGTGATGGAGGCGATCGGCTCGCTCTACCAGGAGGAGCACTCCTTCCGCACCGTCGTGGTCGACGGGCTGGACCGCCTTGAGCCGCTGGTCTGGGCCCGGGTCTGCGAGCTGCACCAGTGGCGCTCGATCGAGGCGCCCGGCTACGGCAAGGGCTACAAGGAGGCGGACTACCTCTGGCGCGATTGCCTCGACGGCCTGAACGCGCTGCGCACGCAGCTCGGCATGACGGTCGTGCTGCTCGCCCACTCGGCGATCGACCGCTTCGACGATCCCCAGACCGCCAGCTACTCGCGCTACGACCTGCGCCTGCACCAGCGGGCCAGCGCCATCGTCAAGGACGAGGCCGACGCCATCCTGCTGGTGAAGCAGGACGCCTCGATCAAGAGCGAGGACCAGGGCTTCGGGAAGAAGCGCGCCCAGGCCGACGGCGGCGGGCAGCGCTGGATCTACACCGAGGGCCGGCCCGCCTTCGTGGCGAAGAACCGCTTCGGCATGCCCGAGAAGCTCATGTTCCAGCCCGGCCGAGGGTTCGCCGAGCTGGCGAAGTACCTGCCGGATGCGGCCCGCCAGGCGCCGGCCGCCGACGCGGCCTGATCCCCCACCCGATCCCCACCAGCGAAGGAGACATGCAGGATGGCCAATCTCGGCGAGAGCATCGACGTCGACACCATCGAGATCGACAACAGTTACGAGCCGCTGCCGGCCGGCGAGTACATGGTCCAGGTTACCGACAGCGACGTGGTCGAGACCAAGGCCGGCAACGGGCTGATCCTGAAGCTCACCTTCGAGGTGATGGACGGGCCGAGCGCCGGCCGCAAGGTCTGGCTGAACCTCAACTACAAGAACCCCAACGCCACCGCACAGCGCATCGCGCACGAGCAGATCAAACAGATCTGCGACGCGGTCGGCTTCGCCGGGCACCTCACCGACAGCGAGGTACTGCACTACAAGCCGCTGCGCACGCGCCTGACCGTCAAGCAGGATCCCGAATACGGCCCGCGCAACGAGATGAAGAAGTTCTCGCCCCTGGCAGGCGGCGCCCCGCCCGCCGGGAAGGCCCAGCCGCAGGGCGAGGCCTCGACGGCGCGCCAGGCGCAGAGCGGCGGCACGGCGGCATCGTCGCGCTCTGGCGCCGGCGGGCGGCCCTGGGGCAACCGCGCGGCCTGAGGAAGCCGGAGCGGCCGGCGCTCGGAAGGGACGCCAGGAGCCGGCCGCTCCACCCCGCACCCTGAGGATACGGAGACGCACGATGCGATTCGCGCGCAGGGCGGAGCTATGCCCGCAGCCGTTCGGACTTCAACCCTGCCGCGCTTGCGGCTCGACCGCGGCAGTCATCGAGCTGCGCCCCGGCGCGGTGCGCCTGCGGCGCCTGTGCTGCCAGGGCGATCCTGTCGCCCTGCCGCAGGCCGGCAACGGCGACGCGGAGATCCGCCGCCATGGCTGAGCTCCCGCCGATCGAGGCGCCGACGGTCTCGGCCGTCTACGCCGCGCTCCAGCGCAACCGCCGCGACGCGGATCGCCTCTACCTCGGGATGTCGCAGTTCGGCACCGAATGCGACCGCGCGCTCTGGTACGGCTGGCGCAAGGTCCACGATCCGGAGCCGCTCGACGGCCGGCGCATCCGCCTCTTCGAGACCGGCCACCTCGAGGAGACCCGGCTCATCGGGGACCTGAGGGCCGCGGGCATGACGGTCGCCGACGTCGATCCCCGGACGGGGCGGCAGCTCGGCGTGTGGTCGCTCGGCGGCCACCTGCGCGGCCACCTCGACGGCCAGGTCGAGGGCGTGCCGAACGCGCCGAAGACCACGCACGTCCTCGAATGCAAGACGCACAACGACAGGAGCTTCAAAGCCCTTCTGAAGGACGGCGTCGCCCAATCGAAGCCAGGCCATGTCTCGCAGATGCAGTTCTACATGCATTTCACGGGGCTGACGCGCGCGCTCTACGTCGCCGTGAACAAGAACGACGACCAGCTCTACGCGGAGCGGGTGCGCTACGACGCGACCGCCGCGCTGCAGCTGGTCGCCCGGGCGGAGCGCATCATCCGGGCGGACCAGCCCCCGGCGAAGCTTCATGACGACCCGGTGGCGAAGGCCGCCTTCGCCTGCGGCTGGTGCCCGGCCCGGGCGGTCTGCCACGATGGCGCCTGGGCGCGGACGAACTGCCGGACCTGCCTGCACGCGACGCCGGTGGTGGACGAGAGCGATGCCGGCCGCTGGCACTGCGCCCGCCACGACATCAATCTGACGCCAGACGAGCAGCGCCGCGGCTGCGACCGGCACCGTTACGTGCCCGGGCTCGTGCCCGGCGAGCAGGTCGACGTCGACGAGGCGCGCGAGACGGTCACCTACCGCCTCGCCGACGGCAGCGCGTGGGTCGACGGCGCGAGGCCGTCATGACGACCGCACGCACGCCGCGCCCGTTCGAGAAGCTTCCGGCGCGGGTGCGCCGGATCGTCGAACGCTGCCGGGCCGGGCAGACCCTCTGCCTCGCCCACCGCGTCCGGGAGATCGGGCCGCCCCTGTGCTGGTTCGAGCCGTCGGGCCGGCCGACGCGCCACCGCTCTGCCCTCGACGCCATCGCCTCGGGCCACCTCGTCCCGAGCACCGACGGCCTGTTCGGCGAGGACACCGCCCAGACCTGGCAGCCGGGCGCCTCCGGGCCGTCCGCCCCGGCCGCGGGGTAGCGGCCATGTCGCGCTTCCGCGCCCTGCCGATCTTCCGGCCCGGCATCGTCGGCATCTTCACCATGGGCTCGGATGCCGTGCTCCTCACGAAGGTCATGAGGAATTTTCCGGACACCCGGGACGCGCGGGTCGCGCTGGGCGACCCGTTCAACCGCGCCCGCCGCGAGCGGGCGCTGCGGATCCTCGAGGCGCTGCCCGCGCGCCGGCAGGCCCGGATCCTCGCCGAGTACGACCGCAAGCGCCGCGACGGAGACGACGACGCATGACGCCCGGATCCGACACGCTCTTCGAGCGCCGGCCGGCCGCGGCGGCCCTGCGCTGCCGCGCCTACCAGAGGGAGACGGTGCAGGCACTGCTCGACTACTGGCGGGCCGGCGGCGGCAACCCGCTCGTCGACCTCGCCACCGGCACCGGCAAGTCGGTCTGCATCGCCCAAGTCATCGACCTCGTCCTGACCGAATGGCCCGACATGCGGGTGCTGGTGCTGGTCCACGTCAAGGAGCTGGTGGCGCAGAACGTCAAGGCGCTGCTGCGCCTGCGGCCCAACGCGCCGATCGGCATCAACGCGGCCGGCCTCGGCCGGCGCGACCGGCACGCGCAGGTGCTGTTCGCCTCGATCCAGAGCGTCTTCCGCGAGGACGGCTACTCGCTCGGCAAGCGCGACCTGGTGCTCATCGACGAGGCGCATCTCGTGCCGAAGTCGGGCGACGGCATGTACCGCACCCTCGTCGAGAAGCTGCGCGAGCGGGTGCCGGACCTGCGCGTCGCCGGCTTCACCGCCACGCCCTACCGGCTCGACAGCGGGCGCCTTGACCAGGGCGAAGACCGGCTGTTCGACCGCATCGTCTACACCTACGGCATCGGCGACGCGGTGCGCGACGGCTGGCTGGCGCCGCTCGTCAGCAAGGCGACCCTCACCGGCTTCGACCTCTCGGGCGTCGCCCGGCGCGGCGGCGAGTTCGTGGAGGGCCAGTTGCAGGCGGCTGTCGACAAGGTCGACGTCACCGCGGCGGCCTGCGACGAGATCGTGGCCCTCGGCCGGGACCGGCAATCCTGGCTCGCCTTCTGCGCCGGCGTCGAGCACGCGCTGAACGTGCGCAACGCGCTGCGCGCCCGCGGCATCGCCGCCGAGACGGTGACCGGCGAGACCCCGGCGGGAGAGCGCGACCGGCTGGTGGCTCAGTTCCGGGAGGGCCGCATCCGCTGCCTGACCAACGCCATGGTGCTCACCACCGGCTTCGACGCGCCGGGCGTCGACCTCATCGCCATGCTGCGGCCGACCCTCTCCACCGGCCTCTACGTCCAGATCCTGGGGCGCGGCACAAGGCCGGTCTACCCGGACGGCTTCGATCCCAACGCGGCGAGCCCGGAGGAGCGGCGGGCGGCGATCGCCGAGAGCGTCAAGGCCAACTGCCTCGTGCTGGACTTCGCGCAGAACGTCCTGCGGCACGGGCCCGTGGACGCGCTGACCCCGCCGGCGAGAACCGGGCCGGCGCGGGCGGCGCCCGAGATGGCCGTGAGGCCGGAGACGGTCCGGGCGAAGGCCTGCCCGCACTGCAGCACCCTCGTCGGCCTCGACGAGTACGCCTGCACCGCCCCCGGCTGCGGCTTCGAGTGGGAGCGGCCGGTGCCGAAGCACGATCCGGTGGCGGATGCCGAGCGGCCGGTGATGCAGGGCGCGCCGCCCCCGCCGCCCGACCCGTGGGTGCCTGTGACCGGCATGACTGCCGCCCGGCACGTCAAGCGGTTCGAGCCGGAGGCGCCGCCGACGCTGCGGGTGGAGTATGCCTGCGGCTTCGTGAGCCACGCCGAGTGGGTGTGCTTCGAGCACCAGGGCGTCGCCCGGGCCAAGGCCGAGAAGTGGTGGCGCGACATGCGCGGCCGCCAGCCGGCCCCGGCGAGCGTGGACGAGGCGCTGGCGCGCCTGGAGGACCGCGAGCTCGCCCGGCCGAGCCACATCGTGGTGAAGCAGGAGGGCCAGTTCAGCCGGATCGCCAGCCGCCGCTTCGCACCGGACGAACTCGCCCGGGTGCGCGCCTACGAGCCCAGCGCCGTGACCGAGCGCGAGAGCGCGGCGTGGTGGCGTGTCCTCGGCGTCGGCCGCGACGCCGGCGAGGACGAGGTGCGGGCGGCCTTCCGGCGGCTCGCCCGCGAGCATCACCCCGACCACGGCGGCTCGCATGCCGCGATGACCAACATCAACCGCGCCTATGTCGAGGGCTTGCGCGCCGCGAGCCTCTCCGACGTGCCGTTCTGAGGAGGCGAGCGCATGAGCATCCAGGGTTTGGCCTACGTGCTGGTAGTGACCGACGGCATGTCCTTGCGCACGATCCACCCGGCCGCCCTCGGCGAGGGCGACGCGCGCGCGGTCGAGGACGTCGTCCGCCGGCATGTCCTCGAACCGGCGCCCGGGCCCATAATGTCGGAGCCGCGCCAGGAAATGCCGGGCGACCGGATCCGGCGCGCCGCCCTCGTCGAGGTGGCCCGGGCCAGCGGCTTCACCGGCGATCTCTGCGACCGCTGCGGCAACATGCAGATGAAACGCTCGGGCGCCTGCCTGACCTGCCAGGCCTGCGGCGCCACGACGGGGTGCGCGTGACCGCCGTGGCGCGGGTGAAGGGCGACCGCGAGCCGGTGATCTGCGGCGTGTGCCGGCGGCGGGCGACCACCGGCTTCGGCTGGGCCGGGCGCCAGGGCCACCCGGTGCTGTGGCTGTGCGACAGCCCGGACTGCGGGCAAGCCGCGAGGAGCGTGTACGAGATGCCGACGATCGAGCTGGACCGGTACGAGCAGCGCGCGCGCGACGCCGCCGGCGAGCGGGCAGGGGCCTATCTCGACGGGATCGGCAAGACCGACCTCGCGGCCCTGACGCCCGAGGAGTGGAAGACCTTCCTGCATCAGGTCCTGGTCGGCTTCGAGGACGAGCTGCGCCGCATGCTCCTCGCCCGCGCCGCGCCGTTCTGAGGTAAGTCGCAATGCCTGCAGTGCCGGGTGCGTATGGGCAGGTCGGGGCCCGCCTCGTCGAGCGGGGCTACGCGGCGATTCCGATCATCCCCGGCACCAAGCGTCCGGGCGTGCCACGGCCCGACGGCGCCTGGATCGGCCTCGACGACTGGCAGGCCCGTTTCCGCCACCGCCTGCCTATCGAGGTCGAGGTGGAGCGCTGGTCGGAGAGCGGGGCCGGCGTCGGGATCGCGCTCGGTCCGCCCTCGGGCGGCACGGTGAGCGCCGACATCGACACCGACGACGCGGCGATCCGCGCCGTCCTGCTGACGATCCTGCCGGACACCACGGTCGGCAAGGCGGGCCGGAAGGGTGAGACGCTGTTCTACCGCGCAAGCCCGACCTTCCCGTCCCGGGCCTTCGACCTGCCCGGCCTGGACGGCAGGCCGGTGCGAGTACTCGACCTGCTCGGCCCGGGCAAGCAGACCGTGCTGCCGCCGACGCTCCACCCCGAGACCGGTGAGCCCTACCGTTGGACGCGCCTCGAGGCGCTCGACGGCGTGGCGCCCGGGGACCTGCCGTGGATCGCGGACGACGTCGGCGAGCGCATCGCCGCGGCCCTGGCGCCGTTCGGCTACAGGCCCGAGCCGCCGCGGCCGCCGCGCCGTGAGGCGCCGGCCGGGGAGGAGACGCCGCACCGCCGGGTCAACGACCTCGCCATGGCGAATCTCGGCGCCTGGGTGCCGGAGCTCGGCCTGCCGAAGCTGCGCCGGCGGGGCGGCGGCTACGTGGCGGTGCCGGTCTGGCGGCCGTCCCATACCGGCCGGCCGCTGGAGAAGCGCAGCCCCAACCTCAAGATCCACCCCGACGGCATCCGCGACTTCCACGACGGCGACCGGGCCTACACGCCCCTCGACCTCGTGATGGCGGCGCAAGGGAGCGCCCTGGACGAGGCCTTCGACTGGCTGGCGGGGCGGGTCGGCTACGGCGAGGGCCTGACCATCGACCTGCGGCCGCGGCGGGTGGAGATGCATGCGGGCGTGACGGTCGACGCCGAGACCGGCGAGGTGCTGGAGACGCCGCCGGCTCCGTCCGATTCCCGCGACTTCCCGGACGCGGACCTGCGCGTGCCCGGGCTGGTGGGCGAGATCGCGGACTGGATCATGGCCTCGAGCCCCAAGCCGATCCGGCTGTTCGCCACCGCGGCGGCCCTGGTGACGGTCGGCACGCTGATCGGCCGGCGGGTCTATTGCGGCACGCCGCGCTCGGGCGCCCACCTCTACGTGATGACGATCGCCGGCACCGGCGCCGGCAAGGAGCGGCCGCAGGAGGCGGTGCGCCAGATCCTCGACGCCGCGACTGGCGGGCAGCGGCTGCACACCGCGGCGGCCTCCTCGGCGGCGTCGCTGGCTTTGCGCCTCGCCGAGCGGCCGGTGCAGGTGCAGGTGGTGGACGAGGTCGACAAGATCCTGCGCCGGGTCGGTCACCGCAACGCCAACGCCCAGGAAGCCGAGATGCTGCAGGATTACTGCACCCTCTGGGGCCGCGGCATGGGCACGTTCATCCCCAACAGCACCACAACCCGCGGCGACATCCTGATCCAGCGGCCCTGCCTCTCGCTCTACGGCGCCACCACCTTCACGTCGTTCTACGAGCAGATGCGCTCGAAGATGGTCTCGAACGGGTTCCTCAACCGCTTCCTGGTGCTGCCGCGGTTCGAGCGGGTGAAGGTGCAGGCCCGGGTGGCGCCGGAGGAGGAGGTGCCCGACGCAATCGTGACGGCCGCCCGGCGCCTGTTCGAGTTCCAGGACGCTCCGCCGCCGGGCGCCGATCCCCGCCGACACCTCGGCGCGACCGCGACGCTGCTGGACCCGGCCCGCCCGCCGCCGCTGGTGGTGGTCGAGATGACAGCCGGCGCGCAGGCGATCTACGCTGCGTGCCGTGAGCGCGACGAGACGATGCTGGCCCGCGCCGACCACGACCCGCTCTACGAAGCCTGGAGCCGGGCGGCGGAGCTGACGAAGCGCGTGGCGCTGATCGTCGCCTGCGGGCGCTATGCGGAGGACGGGCTCGCGGGCGTCCAGGTGGAGGAGGGGGACATGGCCTGGGCGCAGCGGCTGGTGGACTGGTCGTTCAGCCTGTTCGTCACCGGGCTGCGGGAGAACATGGCCGAGAACGAGCACCAGGCGGGGCTGAAGGCGGTGCTCGGGTTCATCCGGCAGGCCGGGCGGCCGGTGAACCGGTCGGAGGTTTACCGGCGCGTGGATGGGCGGATGGATGCGCGGCAGCTGGACAATGTGATGAAATACCTCGTCACGAGCGGGCAGGTGGAGGAGATGGTGGAGCGGACGAAGGGGCGTCCTAAAACGCTATATATTTATATTTCTTCACATTTATCGCGTAGTTAAAAATCCTAAAATGAAAATTTTTATTCGAAAAAACTTTGTCTCATACCGCCGCGCCGTCTAACAGATCTGTTCGACGGCGCAAGGCAAGCCCAATCGGGCGTCGGCGCTGATGCGCCGGACGCCTTGGCATCGACACGTCGATGCCAAGGCGCGAGGGTATCACCGCTCTCGGGTAAGCTTTAATGCCTCTCGGACGAAACTGTCGAGCGAGCGTCCACCTGGCGAATGAGCGATGGATGCATATCGGTGCGCGAGGTGGACTGGGATCAGAGCATTAGAAAAGAGGTCTGTCTGCATCATTTCTATCAGCGACACCATTCGGCCAAGATCTGCACCGTAATGATTCAAATCTACCTTCGCATACTTAAATGGAACGCCATCTATCTCAGCCTTTTGCTTGAAAGGATAGGCCAAAGTTACATCGAAAATCTTGCCGTGTGAACTTCTCACGATGAAGGATTGGCCATAATAGGTGTCACCGCCAAAATTATCCGGCTGAGATGAATGAGATGGCTCAATCATGGAGTAGCGATAATCATCATCAATCGGGATAACGAACGTCCCTCTGCGCCTTTCATTGGCATCGTCGAACTGCAAAACAAACGAGATTAGCGAGGCGTGCTCAACAATCTTACCGCTCTTGGAAACGCCTATGACAAGAGGGCCAGGCAAGCCACTCTCGCGGCACTCCATACGAATATCGTGCAGCAGCGACATAATGCTTCGATGAAATCGAGCCGCTTCTCCGAAAATCGCCAATGGCCCGTCGACAATAACGTGCATTTGCCCCGTGATTGATCGGTCCGTCATGTGCGAGCACCGGATCACATGGGCGACTAAGATATGCTCCATCGCCGACATGAGGCGATTGAAACACTCGGTATTTGAGCCTTCCTCAGCAAATACGTCCTGCACTCGCAGCGCGTCTGTGACGTAAACGCGCTCAGTCGACTTGTCCAGCGTGGCAATATCGACATAGCCAGGAGACAGTGGAATAAATAAACGATCGACAAGAGCGCTGCCGTCAATCGGCGATTTTTTGCCTTTCTGCAGTACGATTCCGTCTCTGCCTCCCTCAGCTACAACCGAGCCGCTCCTTTTCAAAAGATCAATAAAAGTGTTGAAAAGCGTTTGAGAACCACATTTAAACGAGTCGTTGTGAAAAATCTCAAAAACCTTCGCGCGGAATAGCGCTTTCGTTTTTGGGATTGCCTTGGAGGAAATTCCTGCACCAGGCAGCGCGACGCTCAAGGCATTGGAGGCCTTCTTCAAATTTGCGATGTCAACGGGGTCAACAAAAATGTCGTTCCTGTCCCTGATACGCTTGTATTCGGGAATCGAGATTAGGACGTTCGCGAATTTGATGAGTCCTACCCGGACCGAGGGAAGATCCTTCTTAGCGACTGCTTCGTACGGCGAGGCGTCGGACGCGTAGATTGTGCCCTCCGGCAGGTCGGTGACTAAGTTGGTCACATCAACGACCTTCGCCCGGACCTTGTCCTCCACGCCCGAGAGGTTCGGTGAGACCTCGACACCTCTCATGAAGGCGATGACAGTCGGATCCTTGAGAACATCGAAGGCGCCTGTTGCTGAGGACGGCTCGCTACCGTAGGGCATGTCGGGACCTTAGGGGATCGGCTTGAACCAAGAGGGTGCCTTTGCCTTCGCAGCCGTGTATGCCACCAGCACTTTCGCTGGTTCAAACAAAGTGATCTGCGTGGGGGTCGTGAAGTTCGCGCTCAGCGTTTTGATGCGAGCGAAGCCGACATCTTGGCATCGTTTAAGACTTTCGGAGAAGTCATCGAAGTCGTAGTAGCGCGCCAACGAACGAATCTCGTTATCGTTGTTAAGATGCGTGACGAAGAAATTTTCAGTGTTTGACAAGATGTTCGGATGAATTGAAGACGGCTCCTGCGTCGCATAGACGAGAGATACGCCATATTTGGCTCCCTCTTTGGCGACACGCGGCCAAGTCGTGTTGAGATCGGCGTTCTTGCCGATCAGATTATGGGCCTCTTCGACATAGACGACGATCA
Organism: Methylobacterium sp. EM32; assembly: GCF_040593685.1. Classification (NCBI taxonomy): domain Bacteria; kingdom Pseudomonadati; phylum Pseudomonadota; class Alphaproteobacteria; order Hyphomicrobiales; family Methylobacteriaceae; genus Methylobacterium; species Methylobacterium sp. EM32. Next base: position 22,457 of record NZ_JBEXZS010000023.1, read on the forward strand.
TCGGCGTCGTCTTACTGGCTGTGAAAAGCGCGGCAGATCGTTCGAAAATGCGGCGCGCGATACGTTCGGCCATTATCTCGCGAACTTTCGGAGGGCCAACTGACAGGTCGACGATGACTATTCGGCCTTGGGTAAGGTACGTGTATATGTCATCAGCGACGTTCGCAGATCCAAATTTTGAGTGGAACTGTAGGGCCGCATTCTTAATGGCGTTAGCTGACCTGATCGGCGTGTCCGTCTTGCTGGACCGTCCGACGAGCACACACAGAAGACCAAAATCCTCGTTTGACAACCACCGTTTTTTATCGGCTTTGATGCCCGTAGGCAAAGACCTTTCTAAATTTCGGACGTCCGACCAGAATGTGACAGCATCATCAGGCGTTCCTAAATAATACCCTTGGCCGTCGCTCCGCAACGAGTAGTACTGGGCAACTGCTGCCGCTCTCGCATCTTTATTTGTTGCGTTCGGAATACTTGATTGAATATCTGAAATATTATTATAAATTTCAGATAGACTATCCTTATTGGCGGAGAAGCGTATCATCATTCCATTAGTGTGTGGATACCCTGCGGTATGCAGGATGCATTGATAAATCGCTCTTCGGCGATACCAAAGGGCCATAGCTTTGTGATCGCTTGGATCCTCTGGTGCCTCGAGATCAAGCGAAATGAATGTCTGGAGATCCTCACTCAGCGAGACGCTCTCATCTCGAATATTTGAGGCAATAAACTGAATACCCATATCGATGGAGTCGTAAAAATTGATGCGGACGTCTCTAAAACCTGGCGCCGCCGCAGCCCGATATCGAATAGTGTTGTCTCCGAAAACTTCGGAGATCGAGCTGCCTGCGTCCTGATTATTGGCGTTAGAGTATTCGCCGTTGATGTCGAGAATGATCTGACCAATCGGAAGGGCGGTCTCGAACGCAGAAAGGGCGACCGCCGAGACCATTGTTTTCGTGGTGTTAGACTTGCCCGTGCGGGTCATCCCGAACACAGCGGTGCGACGCGCGAGGAAGTCACCCGGGAATACCTTCACTGGCACTTCTGCCGTTCCCGAGGCCGCGTTCATGTGGTTCGCCGACGTGAAGCGGACGGTCCCAATCTTGAAGGACTCTGGCGCTTTACCCATCCCCATGTCCGCGGCGTCCTTCACAGCTTTCGCCCGGCGGATGGGATCGACGAAGTTGACAATCTCCTCCAGCGCCTCAGGGCCAGGCTTCAAGACTTTCATCTGACGAGCTGCAAAGAAGTCCTCAACGTCGGCTCCGAACCGCAGCCGTGTGCTGTCGTCCACATAGAACGTGCCGAGCACCTTACACTTGATGCCGCTCCACTGGAGCATCCCAAACGAGATGGGTTCCATGCTGCGGAAGGCTGGATCGACGGTCTGCGGGTCGTCCTGGAAGTGCTCCATGATCGCACGGAGGGAATCTCGATCGGTCGAGATTTCGGTACGCCCTACGATCCTTAAGAGCACAACGCGCTTGTCGATCACGTCGGCCGAGGCCAGCTCCGCGGTGTTGAGGCTCGTGGCCAGCAGGTAGCTGTTCATCGGGATACCACCCGCCTCCTGGCGCCAGCGGTCATTCGTCATTACCGTCATCTCAGAGTAGGACGAGTGGATCGTGAAGCCCACGTGCCGCCCGCCCGCCTTTTCATCCACCAACCGCGCAAGAGCGTTTGAGGAGGCGGCCATAAGGTTGATGGTCTTCTGGATCATGCCTGCTGCCTCATCTTGGGTTCGACCGCGATGTCTTGCAGCACGGTAATGGCCCCCGGTTTCCGGCGGCGGAAGAGTTGGATGACGATGCCAGCTTCCTGAATCTCGCCTGCGGCCCGCAAGCTTGCGATGAGATCGGAGACGACTACCTCGGACGCTACAAGACGCGAGGCGTCGTCGATCCGGGCGCTGTACTGTAGGTTGATCCGCGCAAAGCCAGGATGCCCGGCGTACATCCTGCGTGCGTCGGGATGGTCGTCGTAAGAGAGAATCCAGTTCCCTGGCATGGATTCCACGGCGGCGGCCAAAGCCTCATGGTCTGAATTCTTGAAGCTGTGTCGGTAAAGGCGGTCGGCCTTCGCGAAAAACGGCGGGTCAAGATACCAGAGCACGGAGGTATCCCCGTGATTGTCTCGGACGTGCTGGATTGTGTCCGAGTAAGACTCGCAGCGAACAAAGGCGATGCGATTCCTCAAATGGGAGAGCTCGAGAATCCGGGCGGCGAGCTGGGAGCGATTGAAGCGGCAATCGATCTTGTAGGCGCCCTGCTGGCTCATCCCACCGATCGGGCCTGTATGGGCCATGAGCGCGCCGGAGAAGCTCGTCCGGTTCAGGAAGAGGCACTTGTAGGCGGTCTCGAGGCCAAGTGCCGGCTCCGAGAGCTTGATGCGCTTCCACTCTTCCAGAGTGACCTCGGCCGAGCTGACCATGTCGGCGAACACTGTGGCTTGATCCGAGAATACGACTTGCCAAAATCCTGCCACCAGCGGGTCAGCGTCGGCTAGACCGATCGATCGGACACGGCCACACTCGAGAAGCGAGATCGCGACAGCAGCCCCCCCTGCAAACGGCTCGACGAATAGGTCTGGGGCGAGCCTCGACCGCTCCATCAGATCTGCGATGAATGGGGCCAGCTTCCGCTTACCGCCAGGGTATCGAAGCGGAGAGATGTCGCTTCTGGTGCTCCAGGACACAGTCCGCCCGTAGATCTCGTTTTTACGCGAACGCGACATGCAGTGCCTCAATGCGGCAAGCCGCGTGCGGAAGATCGGGCGCGACAGAGATCAACCTAAGAAGGGCTAGAGCCTGCGCTGGTCCTTTCCGTCCAAGGATAGCTGACAGCGATGCGATGTCAAACGCCACGCGGCGAGTGCCTACGTTTTTCGCTGGGGATTACCCTAACGCGGATGTTATGACTGGCTGGCAGCCTTTTCTCATAGTTGTCCGCCTGGCGCGCTGGCTCGTCTACGGCCTAATGATTCACGATGTTTTCTTGATAGCCGCCGGCGCGATCAGCTTGGCACCGGCAACGATGATTATCCCGATCAGTATAATATATAGATAGTCCAGCTTTCCGTCCCGATCTGGAATTTCCGGATAGCTAGAGCAAGTCCTCTGTTCGGAGAAGCCAATAGCTATACGCACGATTGACACGCTTTGGGAAACGATGCCCCATGCGAGGGGTCACGGGCTATTCAGCCTCCGGTGCCCGACTCGGGCAGAGCGCCTTGAAAATCTGGATATTGGTCGGGTAGCCGCTCGCGCTCGAGCCGTCCGCCACCTCGCCGGACGGCAGGCTCATGACCGCGTACTTGGCCATGCTGTCCTTGTTGCGGGAGCGACCGGCGAAGCGATAGCGGCTGCCCTGGAAGTCGGTAAACTCGCCGCGCGGGCAGTTGGCGGTGATCCGGTCGTTGAGCGGGACGGCCAGTTCCTCGCTGATGCAGGCGGGCGTCACCTTGCCGACGTAGTCCCGGCAGAAGCCGACCGCGTCCTCGCGCGTGTGCTTGGTGCGGATGACCGCCTGGGCCGTGTCCAGGCCGCTCATCGACACGACGGTGACGGTCATGCCGGCACGCGACCCGTAGTAGATCTTCCCCGAGGCCGCGGCCGGCGAGACCGCGAACAGGCCCAGCGTGCAGAGTGCGGCCGGCAGAACGTGCCTCATCGCGGGCAACTCCTCCGCATTCCGTCTCTCGATCAAGCGCCTCGCGAATCGTCCCTGATGCACGGAGGCCATGACGAAGGCATGCCGGGATATCGACTTGCGGCGCCCGAGCCAACCTCCTTCCATTCATGCGCCGTGGATGGGCTCACCTCCGCCATTCGCCGCGCACGGCGAAGCAGGCCGCCACGAAGGCGGTGGCCAGGGCCGCGGGGAGCTCCCGTCCGCCCGACAGGACGAGCGTCAGGGCGAGGCAGGTGAGGAACGAGGCCGTTCCCATCAGGACCGGGCGGCCGCGGCGGCGCGGGGGAGGGGCCGGGGCTGGCTCGGGAGGCGGCGGTGGTGTAGCCGGCTGCACCATGACCGGCGCGGGATGCACCCGGAGGCCGAAGCCCACCAGCGCGCTGAGACCGCCGAGGACGATCCAGGCGGGGATCAAGAACGACGCCATGCCGAGCACCATCGTCTGCTCGGACTTGTAGTGGAAGCCTGGCCGAGTCACGGCGACGATGCCGAGGAGGGGCAGGCCCAGGCAGATCAGCGTCGTGATCCAGAAGACCCGGCGCGCCGACAGTTGCCACTCCCGGGAGATCGCCAATCCGCCCGGCCGCTCCGCCCCCGACATCCGCTCTCCCCTTTGGTAAGATCACGCGCGGAACGATAACGACGGCAGATTCGGAGGCGACGCAAGGGGGTTCCAGTCGCTACCCGATGAGCTAGGGCAGCGACGGAGCAGCGGGCGCCATATGCCGATGCTGCCAGGTCAAAACCTTATCGACCTGGCTATCCGAGGGGCTGCTTTCATGTGCGCTCAGTCATAGTGATACAAACCTGAGAATAATTTCTCTTGGTTTAATTCCACCCCCTGCCGCTCAGGTTTGGTGATTGCTTACAGTTGGCTGCTGCATCTCGACTGGGGGCTCGGCAAGCATCTCATGCGCTGGAGCATGGAGTTCCGGAAGGACATTCTTTAGTACATCACCCAACGCGCGCGCGCGCGCCCTTCGAGAGCCTAAGTCCGAGGCTGCCCGTTCGACATATCGAGCATATTCAGCCACGTTGTCATCAGATATCGCTTCATTGTTATTTAAATACTTGTCGACATTATCTCCGAATTCTCGCAATGTATCTCCAAGCGATTTTCTACGCTCCTCCGTAAGTGGGAACAGTTTCTTAACCGCGGCCAATACTAGAAACAATGTGTAGAAATCTGATTTTTTTCTAAAGCGAGTTTTTCTGATTTCCGGCAATGCTCCTTCTATTTCCCCTAATACAGAAAAAAAACAAGACCTAACATTCTCTGTTTTATCGAAATCCACTTCATACATCTGATAAAAATCTTCTAGCTTGCCTTTTTTGTTCTGAAGTCCGTTGAGATAAGCAACGGTAAGCTCACTTACAAATTCTGTGTCAAGCATTCTCCTCCTATCATTTGCTGAAAATATATTAATATTTGACCAGAATTCAAGGTCTGATAGAGATTCCATCAATTTTATAAATTCACCCCAATAAGTAGCGTGCCTCAATTCTTGGGAATTCAAAGATACCGTATTGCGATTGATTCTCTGAAAGATCGCTCTAATTTGCTCTTCAGGTATTGTCGGCAAAAGTCGGGTCACGAAGCTATATTCGTAGATTTTTATCCGATCCTCTCCGCGCAATTCAGAAAATGATAACCCCTCCCACCGAGATCCTGTGTGGGAAATTGCAAATTCGTCTGAAATAAACTCCAAAACAGCGCGAATCCGTTGTTGACCATCGACAACTATGTGCCTTTCGCCGCCATCTTCCGTTACGACATCTTGCATATATATTTCAGGGATCGGATATTCGAGCAGCACAGTTTCGATGAGTGCGCTCTTTTGCTGCTCTGACCATACCGGACCCCGCTGATAAGGAGGAGTCATTTCGAGCCGACCATCTTCATTCGTGCGGCGCAACCAAGAAATCGAACGCCGGGTTGTTTCAGTATAACGTTGGGTCATTGCTAGCTTTCTCCAATTCCTTCTGCAGGAAGCGCACACCCTTCTCATGGTACATGCGCAACGCTTTCGCGTCCCGATAAATTCTGAATTTAACTTCTCGATTGCCGATTGCATCCGTCGATGCCGCTGTCGATGCAGGCACCCACATTCTCGCGAACGGCAGGAGAGGCAACAAGCGATCGGCTTCTATTGCCCCCCAGTAGATCATGCGCTTTTCGTGGCTCTCCCACGTCAGTCTTTGCCTATTATTTGTCAATCTATATCTGCGATGGTGATTATCGCGCAGGAACAACCACGCTTCGTCGAAGTGTTTTTGTGAAATAACCGCAACGTCCATATCTGATTGCGCATCAAACTCCTTATAATTTTTGTCGGGATTCAAACTGATGCCTACTGCGCCGCTGCCCACTAATGTGATGTCGTCAACGGAGACGCCGATGGCTTGATTAAAAATTGATATCCACTCTTTAAATAAATCGAGTGTATCGAACGCAAATGGCGTCCTATCGAGCACGCGCTTGCTCACAAATTCATTAGCTGGCAAAGAACGTAGGTCGAGAAGCACCTCATCTCGAAGAGGCATGTTTAAACCTTCCAATCAAAGCTGCGATTTATCGTTCGAAGTGTAAATTTATTTGATATAAGTCATTATTTTATCCATAATTCGCAGGCAACATCCTGACCGCAGTCATGAGGATATGATTAAGATGGATTGTCGCCAACGTCAAAATCAACATCCAGCAGCCTCCCTGCGAATAACTTAGTTCAATTTTTATACTACCGCAGTCCTAACACCAAAAAACGAGATCCACGTACAACCTGCTTCGCCCATGTCGTGCCTCGTCCATTCGTGGCCAATGAGGCTCACGAGAATCGGGTCTCGGACTTTAGACACAGTGCCTGCGCCAACACCTGCCTCACCGCCTCGGGGCGCGACGGCTTCGGGTCTGGTTGCTGCGCGATGAGCGCATCGAGGGCTGCAAGCATATCCGGATCGAGGCGCAACATGATGCCCTCCTTGCGCCCGCCTGAAGGCTTGCGACCTCTACGTTTCGGGATATCCGCAATTGACGCAGTCATGATTTCGGGATATCCGATAAAAGGTGGCCCGACAAGGTGCTTGCGACACCTGCCGGGCCTGACCCGAAGCACGGAGCATCCCATGCGACAGGCCGAGCATACCCCTAACACATCCCAATGCGGCCACGTCACCTCCGCTCTGGCAGCGACCCACGAGCCCCTGATGACGCGCCGATTCTTCGTGGCACGCGCTGCCGCTTCAGCGTCAATCGCAGCGCCAGCCGATGTCATGGCGCCGACCGATGCCATTCCCGACGCCGAGCTCATCAGCTTGGGCCATGACCTGAACGAGGCGTGGAAAGCGGAGCGCGTTGCAGTTGACGAGGCAGTGGAAGGGGCCGTTCTGCGATGCTGCGACATCGTGAAGAGGATTGAACGCCAGCCCGCTACGACGCTCGCGGGCCTCACGATCAAAGTCTTGGCGCTCTCCTGGTGCCACGACGGAGATCCCTTGGCCTGGGCGAGCCTCTGCGCCTCGACGACTGATCGTCGCCTCGTCGCATCGATCCTGACCGACATCATGGCCGCAGGGGGCACAGCGTGAGCGCCATCGTCCCCTTTCTGTTCGAGGCCCGTCCGGTGCGCGTCATCGACCGCGCCGGCGCACCATGGTTCGTCGCCGCCGACGTGTGCGGCGCTCTCGCGATTGCAAACTCGCGCGATGCCATCGCGCGCCTCGACGCAGACGAGAAGGGTGTCGGAACTTCCGACACCCCTGGCGGCAAGCAGGAAGTGACCCTCATCTCGGAGAGCGGCCTCTACACCCTCATCCTGCGGTGCCAGGGAGCAACCACGCCCGGCACTCTCCCGCACCGGTTCCGAAAATGGGTCACGGGCGAGGTGTTGCCGTCGATCCGCAGCAGGGGCGGCTACGCCCCGCAGGCCGATCAGCACAGGGAAGCCCTGCGGATGGTGGCCGAGTGTCGGCGGACCTTCGGAAAGGCGGCAGCGCAGCGATTGTGGGTGAAAGTCGGCCTTCCCGCGGTGAGCGGACCGTCGGCGCCCGTCCTCCCACTGCCCGCGGACGAGATCGAGACGTTCATTCGGCAGGCCAACCGGCCCGTCACCCGCTCCGAGCTGTACCGCAGGGTGGACGGACGCATGGACGCCCGGCAGCTCGACACCGTGATGCGCGACCTCGTCGATAGCGGCCGGGTCGAGATGGTCGTCGAGCGGACGCCGGGCCGGTCCAGGACCACCTACAGGACGTTGCCGGCTCCTGAGTGAGGCGCAGCTGCCGATCGTCGTCCGAAGGCCCGCCATCCGCGCGGGCCTTCTCATTTAACGCGCCGGTCTCGTGCCCCACGGCCTCGTCCATTTCGACCGCACATCTTGCCGCGTGCCGGTGAAGCCGTACTGACCATCGACCAAGTACGGCAGCCCGAAGTGACGATCTCGGTTGACAAGACGGCATTCCCATTCAGGCCGGGGGGCTTATGGGTGGACGTCTCGTCATACCAGCTAGTCTGGAGTCATGCTCCCCAACCGGGGTGGTAATGGGGATTCCTGCAGCCAGTTTGATCACTCGTAGGGCCGCGCGCCCGCCAGCACCCACGGTCGGCCGAACCGAATGGGCGACAACAAGCCTCGCACGTTTTCTAACTTAGGCCGCCTGTCCGGTCTCACGCACGAAAATCTACTGGCGCATGAACGGGTTGCTTGACGCCCGGCAGCTCGGCGTTGTCATGGGTGTGCTGGACGCGCGGCGCTGTGCAAGCGACGCAGAAGCAAACGGGGAGCGGCCCTTAGGCGACAGCATAACGTCTGACTGGCGACACAATGCTGAGTGTTTCCGCCATGACCGCCCTCTCAAGATCAAAAGTGGTCAGCTTGGTCATGCGGTCGAACCGTGTATGATAATGCTACACCTAACGCGCAACGTTTGCATGTCATGTATGATGCGCAACATCATTACGATTTAGTTTCATCCGAAAAATTTTGCAATGGCGCCAGCTGCACCTGCCATTTCTTTAACAGCAGGCAGCACAGAAACAAGACCTTCCCAGCTCCGGCGCACCAATGACTTGCGTGGCTCAGAACGTGAAAGCTCTTCGTTTAATTGATCTGTAAGCTCTACCGCTTCCTGAATTCCCGAATTGTTTACAAAATTCGAGAGTTCTTTTACAAATTCTGCGATATCGAATTCCGACCTTTCCTCGAGTGTATTTATAGTATTTCTCAAGACAGTTTTGTCGATTTTTGAGTCAACTATTATCTGACCGGAGTTTCCGTGTATCACATGACCCATGACAAACTCCCTTTTATTGTGAGGCGTCTTCGCCGCATACATATTTAGTTCGTACAGCTGCTCCGCAAGCAATTCTCGGACAAATGCTTTTGTTCTACGTAGTTGAAATTTTGTATTCGCCCATCCCTCCAAGCTTGTGCGAGGATAATATCCCTTACGCTTGAAATATTCTTCTAGTTGCTGATAATGGTCTGTCCATTCATTCGGTTGTGGCTCCCGTCCGCGTACCTTGTTGCAAAATCGAACCACAGAATCATCCAGTTGAAACATTTCTCTTTGATTTATTATATGCGCAGCTATGTACGGATGTTCGGTTTCGTCTGCATCTTTTAAGCCTTTCCCAGCAGTGTAATCTGCACATTTTTCAGTTCTCTGAATCAGATCATCGATAGAATCTATAATTGGATGATCTGACATATGCAAATTCCTATCATCATCCAGCAACGCGCCTTGAAATCCCGAAGCTATATTTTTGGCAATCTCAGAGCGTTCGGAAATTTCACCAAAATCGCAGAGCCAAACGATTATTCTGAAAACCGTTGATGTCAAGCATCTGCTTATAAGCTGGCCCCAATCGAGTCGGTGCTGAACGCCAGCTCCCCGCCGAAGGCATCCCATACCCTCTCGGCAGATTGAAGCGAGCATTGGGCCCGCCATCGCGCATGCCATGCCGTTTTTTACGCCCTTGCCGCCACGCAGAATCGTTTTTGCACCACGGGAGAAACCCGCCCGACGTCTTCCTGCACCGCCAGCAGAAAGTCCGCAGGTGCAAAAACTTCAAGCTCTAACTCTATAAATATAAAAGAAAAAATCTTTTTACCCTTCTTCCCTCCTATCCCTCTCCCTTCTATTGTTAGACCTGCTCTCTATACCCTCTCTCCAGCGAACGGCTTTTTACACCGTCAAGAACTCGGGGGAGGGGGTTGAGGGCGCTCCGATGGTATGATCCGCTCGCCACGCCCCCGCCCGGTCCGGGTCTCCCGCCACGGAGATCCGGCCGACCATGCCGACCACCGACACCCCGACCGCGATCCGCCTCTGGGTCGCCGCCTACGTGGCGGCGAACCGCGAGACCGCCGTGCGCGACGCCGCCGAGGCCCGCGCCTATCCCGCCCTCCTGCCCACCGGCCTCGTCGAGGTCAGCCATGCCCGCCGGCGCATGCTGGTCGAGCGGCCCGTCTTCCCCCGATACGTCTTCCTCGGCGTGCCCGAGGGCGCGTCCTGGTACCCGCTGCGGGCCGTCCCGGGCGTGCTCGGCATCCTGTCGAGCGGGCAGCAGCCGCGGGCGGTGCCGAAGCGCATCGTCGGCCTCCTGGAAGAGGCCATGGCCGCCAACGCCTTCACCCGGACCGCCGAGGCGGCCTTCGCGGCAGGGGAGGCGGTGAAGGTCCGGGTCGGCTCGGCCGAACTCGACGCCTTCGTGGAGCGCGTGCGCCACACCCTGCCGGGCCAGCGCATCGACGTGGTGTTCGAGGCCATGGGCAAGCGGCACCGGGCGACGGTCCCGCTTGATCTCGTCCGTGCCGCAGGGTAATTCTGAGGCATGCAGGGCCGCGGTGAGGTTTCACCCGCCCTGCGGATGCATTGGCGGAACGACCCGCATGCTCGCCTTCCGCTCCCCCCGTACCACCACCGAGCAGCGCCAGGCCGACGGCCATCGCCGGGACGGCCTCTCCGTCCGGCCGAAGCGTCGGGCCGCGAACCTGCCCGACGCCTGGGATGACGTCCCGCGCGCCTCCACCGGCGACCGTAGCTGGAAGCGGTTCCGGGCGTCGCGCTGGCGCCGGATCCGCGAGGCCTGATCCCCGCCGGCACCGCTCATCGGGACCCCGATGCCGATCCTTCCCAACTCGCGCCACGAGCGGTTCGCGCAGGAGCTCGCCAAGGGCTCCTCGATCGGCGCGGCCTATGTCGCCGCCGGCTTCAAGGCCCATGACAGCAATGCGTCTCGCCTGAGCCGGAAAGAGCCGGTCCGGGCCCGCGTCGACGAGATCCTGGCGGCGGGCGCGACCCAGGCCGGCGTGACGGTCCAGCGCATCGTCGAGGAACTGGCGAAGGTCGGCTTCGCCAACATGCACGACTACATGCGCGTCGGCCCCGACGGCGATCCTGTCCTCGACTTTGGCCGCCTCACGCGGGAGCAGGCCGCGGCGCTCGGCGAGGTGACGGTCGAAGACTTCCGGGACGGCCGCGGCGAGGATTCCCGCGAGGTGCGGCGGGTGAAGTTCAAGCTCCACGACAAGCTGTCGGCGCTGGAGAAGCTCGGCAAGCACCTCGGCATGTTCAGCGACAAGGTCCAGCACACCGGCGAGGTCACCATCGTGTTCGACACGGTCGACGCCGAGGCGTGAGCGTCGCGTTCTCCCCCGGCCAGGAGGCGGCCCGCCGCCTGCTCGCCGGCCCGCAGCGCTACACCTGCCTCGTCGGCGGCACGCGCTCGGGCAAGACGTTCCTGACCGTGCGCACCATCGTGGTGCGCGGCCTCAAAGGGGCGGGCTCGCGCCACGCCCTGCTGCGGTTCCGGGCCAACGCCGCGCGCGCCTCGATCGCCCTCGACACGCTGCCGGCGGTGATGCGGACGTGCTTCCCGGGCGTAGCGCTCAAGGAGCACCGGCAGGACGGGTTCTTCGAGCTGCCGAACGGCTCGCAGTTCTGGATCGGCGGCCTCGACGATAAGGACCGGGTCGAGAAGATTCTGGGCCTCGAATTCGCGACGATGTTCCTCAACGAGGCGTCGCAGATCCCGCACAGTTCGGCCACCATCGCGTTCACCCGCCTCGCCCAGGTGGTGCCGGGCCTCAAGCAGCGGGCCTTCGTCGACCTCAACCCGGTCGGCAAGGCGCACTGGACCAACCAGCTGTTCGGCGAGAGGCGCGACCCGGTCTCGCGCCAGCCCCTGCCGAACCCCGACGACTACGCCCGGGCCTTCCTCAACCCGCGCGACAACGCGCACAACCTCTCGCCCGACTTCCTCCGGGCGCTGGAGGGCCTGCCCGAGAAGGCCCGCAAGCGCTTCCTGGAGGGCGTCTACGTCGACGAGATCGACGGGGCGCTCTGGACCCTGGAGGTGCTGGAGAAGCACCGCTGCCCGCCCGAGGACATCCCGGAGGGGAGGCGGGCCGTCGTGGTGGTGGCGGTCGACCCGTCCGGCGCGGCGAGCCGCCAGGACGAGGCGGCCGACGAGATCGGCATCGTGGTGGCGGCCCGCGGCACCGACAGCCACGGCTACGTGCTCGAAGACCTGTCCTGCCGCGAGGCGCCGGCGGTCTGGGCGCGCCGCGCGGTCGAGGCCTATCACCGCTACCGCGCCGACTGCATCGTGGCGGAGAGCAACTTCGGCGGGGCGATGGTCGAGGCGACGATCCGCGCTGCCGACCCGAACGTGCCGGTGCGCCTCGTGACGGCCAGCCGCGGCAAGGCGGTGCGGGCCGAGCCGGTCTCGACCCGATACGCCCAGGGGCAGGTGCATCATGCCGGGCGCTTCCCGGTGCTCGAGGACCAGCTCTGCGCCTTCGCGGGCTCGGGCTACACCGGCCCGGGCTCGCCCGACCACGCCGACGCCTGCGTCTGGGCCCTGACCTACCTGCTCGGCATCGCCGACGGCACCGGCATCCTGGAATTCTACCGCCGCGAGGCCGAGGCCGTGCCCGCCGTTCCTGCTCCGCAGCACGGCTGGTCGATGCCCTCGGGTATCGTCGCCGGGCCGATCGCGATGCGGGCCCCGCCCGGCACCGGGACCGTCATCGGGCTCACCGGGGCGCGCTACGCCCCCGACGCGGATGGGCTGGTGCGGGTGGCTTTCGAGGATGCCGGGCCGCTGCGGGCGGCCGGGTTCGTGGATGCCGGCGACGAGACGGCCTGAACACGGATCACGATGGCGAACCCGTCCCGCGGCGGCATCCAGGGCACGCCCCTGTCGCCGCTGACACTCAATCTCAGCTACGCCGCGCCCGGCCAGGGCTCGGGCTGGTTCGGGCCGGGCGCGCCGATGGCGCCCTCGGCCCCGCCGGAGGTGCGCGGCCGGGCCTGGGACTTCCCGGTCGGTCACAACCTCGCCACCACGGCGCGGTCCGCCGAACCGGTCACCTTCGAGCAGCTGCGCCGGCTCGCCGACGGCTACGACCTGCTCCGCCTCGTCATCGAGACCCGCAAGGATCAGGCGGCCCGGATGAGCTGGGCCATCCGCCCGCGCGAGGGGAGGGCGCAGGCCGACGACGCCGTGCGGGCCGTCACGCGCTTCCTCCGCCGGCCGGACGGGATCCACGGCTGGACCGACTGGCTGCGGATGGTGCTGGAGGAGATGCTCGTCCTCGACGCGCTCTCGCTGTTCAAGCAGCGCGACCGGTCCGGGCGGCTGCTGGCGTTGGAGGCGATCGACGGCGCGACGATCAAGCCGCTCCTCGACGACTGGGGCCGGGTCCCCCGGCCGCAGAGCTGGACCGGCAACGGCTTCGTCTACCACAACGGCGCGATGCTCGGCCTGGACGACCTCCTCGCCGCGGGCTGCGTCCACCGCGACGGCGTCCTCTGGCCGCCCGCCTACCAGCAGATCCTCAAGGGCATGGCCGCGGTCAACTACACCGCCCGCGACCTGCTCTACCGCCCCCGCAACATCCGGGTGAACCGCGTCCATGGGTTCAGCCCGGTGGAGCAGGTGCTCACCACGGTCAACATCGCCCTGCGCCGGCAGGTCGGGACGCTCGAATATTACACCTCCGGCAACGTCCCCGATTCGCTGATCGGCGTGCCCGACACCTGGACGCCCGACCAGATCGCGGCGTTCCAGAACCACTGGGACTCGTTGTTCGAGGGCAACCAGGCGCGCCGGCGCAAGGCCAAGTTCGTGCCCGGCGGCGTGGCCAAGACCTTCATCCAGACCCGCGAGCCGGAGCTGAAGGGCGAGTTCGACGAGTGGCTCGCGAGGGTCGTGTGCTTCGCCTTCTCGACCTCGCCGCAGGCCCTGCTCAAGCAGATGAACCGGGCCTCCGCCGACACCCAGAAGGAGATCGCCGAGGAGGAGGGGCTCGCCCCGCTCCTCGACTGGGTCAAGGACCTGATCGACGACGTCATCGCCGACGAGTTCGGGCTGCCGGAGCTGGAATTCGCCTGGGCCGAGGACGCCCAGATCGACGAGGCCAAGCAAGCCGAGATCCTGCGGGCTAAGGCCTCGTCGGGCCTGATGAGCATCAACGAGGTGCGGGCCAAGGACGGCCTCGACCCCGACCCGTCACCGGCCGCCAACCAGCTGATGGTGCTCACCGGGTCCGGCTACGTGCCGATCGACGCGAACACCCTGGAGGGCAGGAAGGCGGCGATGGCGCTGCTCGGGCCGCCGGCCGGGCCGGGTGGCGCGTCCGGGGCGCAGGGCGGCGGGCAGGAGCAGGAGCGCGAGGACGAGGTCGCCAAGCGGCTTCTCGCCAAGTTCGGTCTGTCCAAGTTCGATCCCGACCAGCCCCGTACCGCCGATGGCAGGTGGACGGGAGGCGGCGGGAGCGGCGAGGTCCCGGAGAACACCCGGGAGGAGAAGGTCCGCGAGACGTTCCGCGGAGTGGTGCGCAACACCGTGATCGCGGCGGCCCTCCTCGCCGGCGGGGCCGTCGTCACGGCGATGAGCGGCGGGACGGCACCGGCCGTGGTCGGATTGGCGACCTACGCCGCCGATTCCCTGTTGAGCAGCGCGGCCGAGAAAGTCGCCCGCCCCCTCCTGTCCGAGGCAGGCGTAGACGCGGAGGCGGCCACGGGCCTCGTCTCCGGTGCGCTCGACGCTGCCGGGCTCGGCGGGCTGCTGAAGGCCTCCGGCGCCGGACTCGTGGCCGACCTGCGCCGCGAACTCGCCGCCACGGTGGATGCCGCGCTCGACGAGATGAGCCGGCACGTCGAGGAGGCACGCGGCGACTTCGACGAGGACGTGCGCGCCGCGGCCCTGGCGGCGATCGAGGAGCGCCGGCGCGCCTGGCAGGCCAAGGTCGCGGCGATCGGGGCGCCGGCCGAGAAGGCGGCCTTCACCAAGCGGTGGAGGCGGCCGGACCCCGTCCCTTTCGACCGGCCGGCCACGCGCCGGGCCATCCGGGCGATCACGGGCCGGCTTGCGGGTGCGCTCGCCCGTATCCGTGACGAAGCCGCTGCGGCGGCGCGCGGGCTCGGCAAGCTCGCCAAGGCGGAGTCGGACCCCGAGGATGCGGAGCGGGTCCGGCGCGAGGCGGACGGCCTCGTCGACCGGTTCGACCTCTCGGAGTTCGGGGCCCTCGCGCCGGACCTCGCCGACGATCTGGCGGGTGTCGCCTCCGACACGGTGCGCCGGGCGATGGCGCAGGTCGGCGCCGACGGCCTCGACACCCTCGTCGACCAGGTCAACGCGGGGGCCGTCGCCCAGGCCCGGGCGCGCGCCGCCGAACTGGTCGGAATGCGCTGGGACGAGGACGGCGAGCTCGTGGAGGCCCGCCGCGCGTCCTACAGGATCGACGACACCACCCGGGCGAGCCTGCGCGAGACGATCGTCTCGGGGCTCACACGCAACATCGGCTCGGACGCGATCGCCGACGAGATCGAGGGCTCCTACGCCTTCTCGGCCGAACGGGCGCTCACCATCGCCGAGACCGAGGTGGCGGCGGTCAACGGGCAGGCTTCGCTCGAGAGCTACCACGCCGCCCGGGCGGACGGCATCGGGGTCCGGAAGCAGTGGTTTGCGGAAGAGGGCTGCTGCGCCGTCTGCGAGGCCAACGCCGAGGCCGGGCCGATCGACCTCGACGACGAGTTCCCGAGCGGGGACGACACCACCCCGGCGCACCCGAAATGCCGCTGCGTGGTGGGGCCGGTCGTCGAGGACGCTCCGGAGGCGGTCGGCAAGGCGTTCGATCCCACGAAGCACCCGCGCGACGCCAACGGGCAGTTCGCGGGGGCGGGCGGAAGCGGACGGGCGTCGAAGCGGCTGGCACGTCGGGCGCTCGCCGATCGCAAGCACGAGGACGTCCTCGATCTGGGTCGCGTCGATGGTGCGCGCTTCGTCGCCCATGCCGGGGTCGATCCCGACGGATGGCGTTTCGGTCTCTCGGCGCAGTTCGTTCGCCATGTCGCCGCCGAGCACGGCCCGACCTCTGCGGATCGCAATCCGGTCACGGTGGCCGACTTCGAGAACTTGCCTCGCGTGCTGAGGGTGGGAGCCGTGACCAAGGGTGGAAAGACGAAGCACCAGGCGATGCAGACCGTCATCGTCCGGCATGCCGTGCGCGGCGTGCAGTACGCCGCTGTTCTTGCCGTCCGCCCGCGCAAGCGGACGCTGACGCTGCACACGTTCTACAAATACTGAGGGTGGCGCGGCCTGCCGAGCCTCGTGCTCAGCTCTCGCTGCCCTTGGGCTACACGTCCGAAACGCACCGCAGGTCCGCGCCGACCTGAAAGTTATCCCCGGTCACCGCTGCGATCAAGTCAGGAGTGGAACATGGCCACGGCGCTGACCGGCCTCGTCCGCAACTTCGGCACGCCCAGCCTCAGCAAAGGCTTCAACGAGGAGGACCACCCGCGCGACGCCGGCGGCCGCTGGACGTCGGGCGACCACGCCGTCGACAACAGCACGTTCCAGCCCGAGGACGAGGCGCGGATGCACGCCATCGACGCCCGCCTGGATCAGCACCTCGGCACCATCCACGCGGCCCGGAAACAGGCGGCCGAGCATGTCGCCGCGCTCAAGCGGATCGGCGCGACGGTCGAGAAGGAGCACGCGAAGGCGGCCGATGCGTTCGCCGAGCACAACGAGGTCCTGGGCGAATACGGATTCGCCGAGAGCGAGTCCACCGAGGTCGACGATGCCGACGAGCTCCGCTCTGGCATCGATGATGCGCTCGACGTGCTGAAACCGCACGTCACCCCTGCCAAGCTGAAGTGAGCCTGACAATGACGATCCGGTGCGGCTTGCTGGCCTTCGGTGCGCTCGGGCTGGCGAAAGACTGGAATGAAGAGGATCACCCACGGGACGAAGGTGGACGCTGGACGTCGACCGATGGCCGGCGTGTCAACCATGATTATCTCGACGACGGCGATAGAGCGGCCGTTGAAAAAATAAATGCAAAAATCGATAAACATCTCGATATTATCCATGAGGCACGCAAACAATCTGTAAAACACGTCAAGGCACTGCGTGCTATTCAGAAAACCGTTACATCAAACTATAACAAAGCATTTGCTGCCGCCAATGAACACTACGATGTATTTGATCAATACGAAGAAGGAGTCTTTGAAGACAATCCATCCCCGGAAGATTCCGATGAAATCGACGCCGCGATGAGTTTCAGGCAGAGCCTCGAAGAGGCCACTGCTGCCCTGTTGCCCGAAATTCGCGTCGGCAAACTGAAGGACACGGGCGGATCGACCTCTTCTTCCACGTCCACCGGCAGCACCTCATCCGCGCCGTCGCATGGTGGCATCGAGGCCCAAGATCTCTCGCGCGAGCTGGCCGCGCTCATCAGCGGCGCGCGCAAGTAATGCACGACGCGAAGGAACAATCATGAGCGACCTCGCCCTCTTCATCCCCCTGACCAAGATCGATACGGAGCAGCGCCTGGTCTACGGCGTCGCGACGGCCGAGACCGCCGACCGGTCCGGCGAGGTCTGCGACTATGCTTCGACCAAGCCCTATTACGAGAAGTGGTCCGGCGGCATCCACAAGGCCACCGACGGCAAGAGCTTCGGCAACCTGCGGGCGATGCACGGCAAGGTCGCGGCCGGCAAGGTCACGGCGATCGCATTCAACGACGAGGCGAAGCAGATCGAGGTCTGCGCCAAGGTGGTCGACGACGCCGAGTGGGCGAAGGTGCTCGAGGGCGTCTACACCGGGTTCAGCCAGGGCGGCGCCTACGTGAAGCGCTGGAAGGGCGAGGACGGCGTCATGCGCTACACCGCCGACCCGAGCGAGATCAGCCTCGTCGACCTGCCCTGCCTGCCCTCGGCCACGTTCCAGGTGCTGAAGGCTGACGGCGCCGCCGAGACCAAGCACTTCGCGCCCGCAGTGACGGTGACGCCGGCCGCACCGAGCAACGCCGACGTCGTGGCCCGGGCCGAAGCGCTCGCCAAGGCGGCCGGCCAGGCGGGCAGGCCCGGCGACTTCATCGCCCCGGCGCGGCAGGCTTTGGAGGCGGAAGCCGCCGCGGCGGCGCTGGCGAAGGCGGGCGCGCCCGGCGCCCAGGAGCCGCCCGCCGCCGAGCCGGGTCCGGACTATGCCGGCGTCGAGCAGGTCTGGAAGGCGAAGGACGGCACGACCTTCGCCAGGAAGGCCGACGCGCTCGCGCACAACGCCCTCGCCGAGGCCGAGGCCGCCGCCCGCGCCACCACCGGCCCGGTCCTCGACCTGCTGGCCGACCTGACGAAGCGGGCTGGCGGCGGGGCGGAGGGCGAACCGGGCGCCCATGAGCAGCCCGCCCGCCCGGCCAAGAAGCGCCGGCGCCCGGTGGACACCGCCGCCGGCAGCTCTGTCGACAAGGTCGCCGCCTCCGACCTCGAGAAGGGCCTCTACGGCGTCTCGCGGCTGGCCTCCCTGATCGGCGAGGTGCGGGACCTCCAGTCCTCGTTCGCTTTCGACGCAGCCTATGCCGGCGCCCAGACCGACGTGCCGGCCCGTATCCGGGCCTGGGCCGCGCAGGGTCTCTCGCTCTTGGTCGCGATCGTGCAGAGCGAGATGGACGACCTCGCGGGCGGCACCGACGACGCGACGATGGCGCTCGCCGCCGGCCGGCTCAGCGACGAAGCCTGGGGTGCGCTGCGCAAGGCCGTGCCGGCGGCGAGCGCGGGCGGCCGGGCGCTGGCCAAGGTCGGGGCGCGCAACAGCCGGTCGGACCTCGACAAGATCCAGGGCGTGCACGATCACGCCGTGGCACTCGGCGCGACCTGCGGGGCCGCGAAGGCGGCGGGCGGCGACGCGCTGGCGAAGGGCGCGGACCTCGTCGAGGTCGTTCGCGCCGAGCTCGCCAAAGTGGCGGGCGAGCGCGACGCCCTGCAGAAGGCGGTCACGGACCGGATCATGCCCGAGCTGGCCAAGCTGCAGAAGATGATCGGCGACCAGCCGGTGCCGCGCCATCTCGTCGGTCGGGCCGTGACCAAGGGCGCGGAAGGCACCACCGAACCGGTCTCCGACGAGCAGGCCGTGCAACTGCTCGCCAAGATGACGTCCGAGGAGCGCGCGACGCTGATGATCAAGGTCGCGCAGGCGAATCCCCAGCAGCTTCTCCCGGCGGCGCGCTGACGCGCCGGGACTGACCACGCAGGCCAGGCCGCCCGGGGACGGGCCGGCCTCGCGCCTCGCCCGCCGGGCCCGACGGCCCACCCCCTCACGCCATCCGCCACGCCGCGCCCCGGGAACGGGGCGTGCGCGCCCGCGGCCGTTCCCTCGATCCGGATCACGCTCCCATGTTCCAGGACAATCCCGCCGCCGCCCTGGAGGCCCTGAAGAAGGCCCAGGCGATCCCGCTCAACGACCCGATCCTCGCCCAGCTCGGCCTGACCAAGGCGACCTTCTCGCAGGGCGCCTCGCCGACCTCCGGCCTCACCTTCTACGACCTCGAGCTCGGGGCGAAGTCGCTCTATCCCGTGCTCACGCCGCTGCGGAACCTCATCCCGCGCGTGCCGGGCCGCGGCGGCATCCAGGCTGCCTGGCGCGCCATCACCGGCATCAACGTGGCGGGGATGCGCATCGGCGTGTCGGGCGGCAACCGCGGCGGCGTGCAGATCGTCTCCACCGCCGACTACACGGCCTCCTACAAGGGCATCGGAATCGAGAGCAACGTCGACTTCGAGGCGCAGTATGCCGCCGCCGGCTTCGACGACGTGCGCGCCATCGCGGCCCGCACCGGTCTCCAGAGCCTGATGCTCGGCGAGGAGGCGATGATCCTGGGCGGCAACACCAGCCTCGCCCTCGGCACCACGCCGACCCCGACCCTCTCGGCCTCGTCGGCCGGCGGCAGCTTCGCCAACGGCACCCTGTCGGTGATCTGCGTCGCGCTCTCGCTCGACGGCGTGATCAACGGCTCGCTCGCCGGCGGCATCCAGTCGACCATCACCCGCACCAACGCGGACGGCTCGACCGACGTCTTCGGCGGCGGCGCGGCCCAGCGCTCGGCTGCGGCCACGGTGTCGGTCACCGGCCCCACCGGCTCGGCCGCGGCCTCGGTCGCGGCGGTCCCCGGCGCGCTCGGCTACGCCTGGTTCTGGGGCGCGGCCGGGGCCGAGGTGCTGGGCGCCATCACCCCCATCAACTCGGTCGTCATCACGGGCGCTGCGACGGGGACGCAGACGGCCGCCTCGCTCGGCGCCGCGGACCGCTCGACCAACGCGCTCGCCTTCGACGGCCTGCTGACCCAGGCGTTCAAGGCGGGCTCGGGCGCGACGGTCGCCACGATGCCGACCGGCACCCCCGGCGTCGGCACCCCGCTCACCGCCGACGGGGCGGGCGGCATCGTCGAGATCGACGCTGTCCTCAAGCAGATGTGGGACCTCTACCGGCTCTCCCCCGACACGATCTGGGTCAACAGCCAGGAGGGGCTCAACCTCTCGCGCAAGATCCTGCAGGGCTCGGCCAACAGCGCCTTCAAGTTCGAGTTCTCCGCCGCCCAGGACGCGCTCGGCGGCGGCATCATGATCCGGAAGTACCTGAACCGGTTCTCGATGCAGGGCGGCTCCGTCCTCGACATCCGCGTCCACCCGAACCTGCCGGCCGGCACCATCCTGTTCACCACCGCCGCGCTGCCGTACCCGATCAACAACATCGGCAACGTTGTGCAGATCCGGACGCGGCAGGATTACTACCAGATCGAATGGCCGCTGCGCTCGCGCAAGTACGAGTACGGCGTCTACGCGGACGAGGTGCTGCAGCACTACTTCCCGCCGTCGATGGCTGTCCTGACCAACATCGGCAACGGCTGATCGGTCAGCCGGGGCGGCGTCCATGCCACCCCGGCCTGTCCTTCTCGCGAGGGTCCATCATGGCAATGAACTGGCGCCTGTTCCCGCCCGTCGCGGTCCGGGAGCAGACCCGCACCGTCAACGGGCGCACCTACACCGGCACGCCCGGCAGCGTCGTCACCGTGCCGGAGCAGGACGGGCAGGTGCTCCAGGCGAACGGCTGGACCTTCGTCGCGCCGTCCGGCCCGACGAGCGCCCGGCCGGTCGGCAAGACCGGCCTCTACGCCGCCCACCGCGGCGCGCAGTTCTTCGACGAGGCGCTGGGCAAGCTGATCGTGTTCGACGGCCAGACCTGGCGCGACCCTCTCAACGGCAACGCGGTCTGAGGAAGCCAACATGATCACGATGCGCGCGCCCGAGGGGCTGACCGGCTTCACCCACCAGGGCTTTCCCGTCGAGATCCGCGACGGCGTCGCCCGGGTCGATCCGCGCTTCCGCGGCGAGTTCGAGACGCACGGCTTCCGGGCGGAGGACGAGGCCGGCCTGGCGCTCGCTCCCGCGCGCGCCCTCGACCTGCGCAAGCAGGTCCTGATCGGCCTGTTCTCCGACCGGCTCGACGCCATGACCGACGACGAGCTCGACGCGATGCTGGCCGACGCCCGGGCGGCGCAGCAGCGGGAGCAGGACGGCGCGTCGACCCTCGACCCGGCCGCAGTGACGCCCGAGGCCATCGACGCGATGACCCGGCCCGAGCTGTTCGCCTTCCTCAAGCTGAAGAACGTGACGGCCGTGCCGCCGATCACCAACGAAGCCCTGCGCGAGAAGGCGCGGGCGGCGCTGGCGGGCTGACCCCGGTGGGCCCGAATCCCTCCGACCTCGTGCGGCTTGCCGACCTGCGCGCGGTGCCGGACCCCGACACCGATCCGGCGCTGCAGCGGCTGATCACGGCGGTGAGCCGGACGATCCTGAGCGCCATCAACCGGCCGTCGATCCTGCCGCATTCCTACACCGAGACCCGCGAGGTGGGCCGCCACGGCCTGCTCCTGCGCGCCTATCCGGTGACCCGGGTGGACGCCGTCGCGGTGGCCGGTGTGAGCGTGCGTCCGCTCGTGCCAGGGTCGGGCTTGCTCGCAGGCTACGAGATCGACCCCGCCGACGAGGCGCCGCCGGGCCGGCCGCAGATGCTGCGCTTCGGCACCGGCACGCCGCTCGGCTTCGCCGGCGCCCGGGCCACGGTGACCTACACGGCCGGCTACCAGGTCACGGCGGAGGCCGCCCTGGTGCCCCCGGACGGGGCCGTCACGGCGCTCCAGCTCTACGGCGCCTGGGCGAGCGATGGCGGCGTGATCGATGCCGACGGCTCCGCCCTGACCCGCGTCGCCTCGGCTCCGGCGGCCGGCCAATACGCCGCCGATGGCGCGGGCGGCTACACCTTCGCGGCGGCCGATGCCGGCCGGCCGGTCGCGCTCACCTACGGCTACGTGCCGGCCGACCTCGCCAATGCCGCCCGGGAGTGGATCCTGGAGCGCCAAGCCTATGCCGAGCGCGTCGGACTGCAATCCAAGAGCCTCGGCGGCCAGGAGACGGTGAGCTTCCGCATCGCCGCCGTGCCGGACTTCGTCGCGCCGGTCCTGCAGCAATACACCAACGTGGTGCCGCCGTGCTGACTGGGATCGAGGTCGACGAGACGAAGGTCGTCGCCCGGTTCGAGCGGGTCGTCGGCGACGTGCTGCGCGAGCTGCGCGCCGCGGTCGACGTCGAGCGCCTGATCCTGGAAGCGCTGATCAAGCGCAAGCTCTCCGGGGAGGTGCTGAACGTCGTCACCGGCAGGCTCCGGCGGTCGATCTACAGCACCATCGAGGCCGAGGGCGACCGGATCTCGGGCGTGGTCGCGCAGTCCGGCGACGTGAAGTACGGCCGGCGCTGGGAGTTCGGCTTCACCGGCGACGAGGTCGTGCGGGCGCATGTCCGCACGATCACCCAGGCCTTCGGCGCGGCAATCGCCCCGCGCGAGGTGGAGGTGCGCGAGTTCACCCGGCACGTCGACCAGCCGGCCCGGCCGTACATGCGCCCGAGCCTCGCCGAGCGGGCGGCGGCGATCATGGCGCGCCTCAAGGGGGCTGCCGCCCGCGGAGCCGGCGCATGAGCCGCAACGCCGCCGTCGAGGCGCTGAAGGTCGTCGTGGCAGGCATCTGGGCGTGGAAGACGCCGCCCTCGCGCCGCCTCAGGCTGTTCGCCGACGTGCCGGCGGCCCAGCGCCCCTGCGCCTTCCTGCACGAGGGCGGCGACGAGACCTACACCTGGCAGAACGGCGCGATCCCGCGGCGAAAGATCGAGGTGAAGGTCTTCGTCTACGTCGACGCCCGGGACCCGAAGACGATCGGCGCGGCGCTCCTCAACGACATCATGGACGCCTTCGACGCCGCCCTGACCCCCAAGGGCGCCGACCTGATGCGCGGGCGCGTCACGCTGGCCGGCACGGCCTACCTCGCCCGCGTCGCAGGCCGCCCGATCAAGGTGCCGGGCGACCTCGACGGCGACGGGCTGCTGATCGTGCCCGTCGAGATCGACCTTCCCTGAATCCACAGGACGACATCATGCAGGACGATCCCAACGCCCCGGCCGCGCCGGAGGCGGCGCCCGCTGCCGTACCCCTCGCCGAGCAGATCGACCGGCTTCACCACGAGCTGTTCGCCGGCTCGGGCCTCGGCCACCACACCGAGCTCTGGAACCTCGTCCACGCCTTCAAGGAGCGCGTGAAGGCACTTGTGGCCGCCGAGGCCTGATCCCCCGCCAATCCCACCACCGAGGAGGTCCCCGTGTATTCCTTCGGCTCCGGCGTGCTGATCGGCACGCGCACCGACGTGCCCAACGCCACCCCGGTCAATTTCGGCCTGGTGCAGGAAGTGACGATCGACGAGAGCGCGACCGTCAAGGAACTCTACGGCCAGTTCCAGCGCCCGGTCGCCATCGCCCGCGGCACGATCAAGACCACCGGCAAGGCCAAGGCGGCGCAGATCTCGGGCCTCGCCTTCGCCAGCCTGTACTACGGCGTCACGCCGGTGGCCGGGCAGCTGATGACCGCCTTCGGCGAGGCCGCCGCCGTCCCGAGCGCGTCGACCTACACCAGGACGGTCGCCAACGCCGCCGGATTCGTGGACGATCTCGGCGTCCTCAACGCCGCAACCGGCCTGCCCTTCGTGAAGGTCGCCTCGGCGCCCGCAGCCGGCCAGTACAGCGTCGCGGCCGGGACCTACACTTTCGCAGCGGCCGATGCCGGCAAGGCAGTCCTAATCACCTACACCTACACGCTGGCCGGCAGCGGCCAGCGTTTCACCGTCACCAACCAGCTGCTCGGCACCACGCCGACCTTCGCCTGCCAGTTCTACACCACGTTCCAGGGCCAGGCGGTCAACGTGAGGTTCGCCAACTGCACCTCGTCCAAGCTCGGGTTCAGCACCAAGCTGGAGGACTTCGTGATGCCGGAGTTCGATTTCTCGGTGTTCGCGGACGCGTCGGGCAACGTCGCAACCTGGTCGTTCGGAGATGCCGCGTGATGACACCCATCTCAACGGCGCCCACGCCGCGGACGATCTCCCTCGGCGGGCGCGCGTGGACGATCCGGCCGCTCACCCTCGCGCAGCTGGAGGAGCTGGATCCGGTCGTGCAGGCTGGGCCGGGCATGGGCCCGACCGTCTACGGTGCCGCGGTGATCGCCGCCGGCCTGCGGCGGGACCATCCGGAGGATGCCGCCCTGGCCGACCGGCGCGAGCTTGAGGCGACCGGCCCCGAGGTCGCCGCGGCCTCCTCCACCATCCTGCGGCTCGGCGGCTACCTGCCGGAGACCGCGCCGGGGGAAGGGCGCGCGGCGGAGAGCGCCGCGGCCTCGACTTCGGCTTCATCTACGGACGCCTCGCCACCGGCTGCGGCTACGCCCCCGGCGTGATCGCCGGGATGACGATCTGGGACGTGGAGCGGATCTTCGCCTACTGGCGGGACGCCCCGCCCACGCACGAGCTCGTGGCCGCCTACCTCGGCTACAAGCCGCCGCCCGCGCCGGCGACGGTCGCTCCGTCCGCCGACGACCCCAGCGGCATCGGCTCGATGATCATGCGGTTCCCCGACGGTGCGGTGAAGCATGGCTGACGACATCCAAGTCCGCTTCGGTGGCGACGCCTCCGGCATCCGTGCGGCCGCGCAACAGGCCAAGGCCGCCGTCCAGGATCAGGCTGCGGCGGCACAAGCGGCCAACGCAACGACCGCCCAGGCCCTGCGCGACCTCGGCGCGGAGATGCGCGCCACCCGCGAGGCGATGCAGGCGCAGGTCGCGGCGGCCCAGCAGACCGCCGCGGCGACGGCCCGCATCGCGGCGGCCACCCGCCAGGCGAGCGACTGGCAGACCGACCTCAAGGCGGCGCTCGAGCGGACGACGCTCGGCTACCTCGCCGTCAAGGCGGCGGCGTGGGAAGCCGCCGCAACGATGGCGGTCTGGAATGCCGCCGTGTCGATCGACCGGAGCGCGGCCGGCTCGTGGGGGGCGCTGCCAGGGCAGATCCGTGAGGCCGCGGTGGCGGCACGCGACTACTACACGTCGGTCGCCTATGCCGAGCATGGCGGGCGCCTGTTCGCCCAGGCCAACGAGGGCGTGCGCGCGTCGATCGGCCGGATGATCCTCGACGTCGAGCAGTTCGTGGACCGGATGCGGGCCTCCTCTGCGGAGATGGTCCGCAACCAGGTCGTCGCCATCTCGGCGGCCGAGGGCCTGGAACGTTTCCGTACCGCGCTCGGCCTCACCGATTCCGGAGCGAAGGACGTTCTCCTCCGCTTCACCGCCGAGTTGCAGAAGATCCCGGGGCTCAGCCGCGAGGCGGCGGCCGGCATCGAGGTCATGCTGGCGACGGTGCCGAACTACTCGGTCGATACCAACATGATCCTGGTCAACCTCCTCCAGACCATCTCGAAGACGGGCGACGAGGCCGTCGCCAACGCGCAGAAGATCGGTTCGGCGTTCCGAGACCAGCAGAACGGCGGCCGGATCCTCGGCGACCTGACGGCCGACCTGCGCAACCTCGAGGACATCCAGGTGCTCGCGCGCCGCATCGCGGCTTCGCTGACGCCGCAGCAGGCGATCTCCTACTTCGACACGATCGAGGGCCGCCTGAAGAAGCAGGCCGAGCAGCAGGCGTTCATCGCCGAGGAGAACGACAAGGCGATCCGCCGCTACCCCCTGATCGGCAACGCGCTGGCCGACATCAACGAACGCCTCTACGGGGCGCAGGCGGCGCAGCGCAGCCTCAACGACGAGATCCGGGTCGCGACGCTCGAGCTGCGGAACCAGCGGCGCGAGCGCGAGGGGATCGTGGCCGCGCAGCAGCGCGAGGCGGACACTCAGAAGGCGATCAATTTCGAGGCCTCGCAGGCCGGCCGGCTGCAGCAATCCGAGACGGCCTCGACCCTGCTGCGCGGCCGGCTTGGCAACGCCGAGGCGGCGAGCCGGATGACCCCGGCCGAGCGCGACCTGATGATCCGCACCGTCTACGGCGAAGCCGGGGGCGAGGGTGCCGAGGGGCAGGAAGCGGTCGCCAACGTCATCCGCAACCGGGTGCTCAGCGGGCGCTACGGCGGCAGCTACCAGGACGTCATCACGGCGCCGCGCCAATTCTC
Organism: Methylobacterium sp. EM32; assembly: GCF_040593685.1. Taxonomy (NCBI): domain Bacteria; kingdom Pseudomonadati; phylum Pseudomonadota; class Alphaproteobacteria; order Hyphomicrobiales; family Methylobacteriaceae; genus Methylobacterium; species Methylobacterium sp. EM32. The sequence goes on from NZ_JBEXZS010000023.1 coordinate 48,988, forward strand.
GGTCTGGAACCCGGGCGACCCGGCCGGGACCCGGGCCCGGGGCCTGAGCCCGGACAGCGAGACCTACCGGCGCACCGGCGAGATCGTCGACAAGGTCTACCTGACCGAGGCGGCCGACCCGACCAAGGGAGCGACGAACTACTACAACCCGAAGGCCGCCGATCCGGCCTGGGGCCGGACGCTCGGGAACGTCACCGATATCGGCAATCACCGGTTCGGCAACACGCCCGAGAGCCCGCCGGTCGGCGATGCTGCGCAGCAGGACGCGATCCGGCAGCGCCTCGAGGAGCAGGCCGACCTCCGCCGGCGGATCGCCGACGAGCAGCGCGGCGGCACGCAGGCGGACGTGGCCAGCCTGGCGATCGCGCAGGAGAACCTCACGGCCGCCCGCGATGCCGTGGCCGAAGCGCAGCGCCTGGTGGAGGCCCGCCGTCACGAGGTCGAAGCCGCCAGGGCCGGCACGCCGGCCTCGCGCCTCGCTGCCGCCCGCTCCCTCGCCGAGGCCGAGCAGACCCTGCGGGACCGGCAACGGGCGCAGGAGCAGAGCGAGACCGACCTGCGCGTGGCCGGCATGGAGACGTCGAGCGCCGAGCGCGTCCGCATCGTCAACGAGGAGGTCACGAAGCAGCAGGCCGCCTACCACCGCGGCTCGGCCGAATGGAACCGGCTCGAGCTGCAGAAGACGAACAACCTCCGGGCCAAGGAGAAGGCCGCGGCCCAGGAGGCGGAGGCCATGCTGCGGGCCCGCACCGCGCTCAAGACGGTCGGATCGGACAACAGCGATTCGGACACCGCCAGGGTCCGGATCGCGATGCTCGACCAGCTCCTCGCCAAGGAGGAGGTGGGCTCGCTCAAGTCGATCCAGTTGGCGCGGGAGAAGGCCGAGATCGAGACGGCGCTGGAGCGCGCCTCCGCCGCCGAGAAGGCCACCGCCGAGGACACCGCCTACCAGAACGCCCGCCGCGTGCTCGACGACCGGATCAAGGACATCCGCGCCGAGGCGGGTGAGCGCCAGCTCTCGTTCGAGGAGCGGCGGTCCCAGACGCTGGCGGTGCTCACCGAGATCGAGGCGCTCGAGCGCGGCCACCAGGAGCGGCTGAAGCAGATCTGGGGCGACGGCACCAGCCAGTACCGCCAGGCCAAGGCGCAGCTGCTGCAGCTCGACGGGCAATCCGCCGCCCGCCGCGCCCAGGCCGAGCGCGAGGTCAACAAGGCGGTCTACCAGGACACGCGGCGCTCCTACGAGCAGATCGGCGCGACGCTCACCAGCAACGCCTTCGCGGTGCTGCAGGGCCAGCAGACCGTCGCCCAGGCCGCCAAATCCACGGCCATGTCGATTGTCCAGAGCTACGTCCAGGCCAAGGTCCGGCTCGCCGCCGACTGGCTCGCGGGCGTCACCACCCACCAGGCCGGCGAGGCCGCCAAGACCGCCGCCACGGTCGCCGGCGTGACCACCCGCACGAGCGCCGAGGAGGCCGGGGCCGCGACCTCGCTCGCCACGCAGACCGGGGCGATGATCAAGAGCATCATGGCCTCCGCCGCCGAGACCTTCGCGGGCATCTTCGGCTTCCTGTCGCCGCTGATGGGCCCGGCCGCGGTCGGGCCGGCCGTCGCCGGGCAGGCCACCGTCGCGGCGGCCGCGGCAGCGATCCCGAGCTTCGCCGTCGGCGCGTGGTCGCTGCCCGGCGACACACTGGCGAACGTCCACCGCGGCGAGATGATCGTGCCGGCCGCCGCCACGCCCTGGGCGCAGAGCCTGATGGCCCAGGCCGCCGGCGGCGGTGCCGGCGCCGCATCGGCGGGTGGCGGCGACGTGCACTTCCACGTCTCGGCGATGGACGCGGCCGGGGTGCGGTCGTTCTTCCGCGCGAACGCCCGCCACATCATGGAGGCGATCAACGACGGCGTGCGCACCGGCTCGCATCTCGGCCTGTCCAAGCTGCGCAGCTGACCGATGGCGACGTTCCTCGGGGTGAACCTGCTGCCGGCCTCCGGCGAGTGGGTCTACGACACCGTGCCCCACCGCGGCCTGCATGCCGGCGAGAGCGCCTTCGTCGCGCTCAACCTCAACGCGGCCTTAGGCAGCACGAAGACCGACTACAGCGTCTCGCTCGACCAGCTGCAGGCGCAGTACCCTCTGTGCAAGACGGTCAACCTGATCGTGGCGTGGTTCGGCTCCTCCACCGACGTTGCGGCATGCCGGATCTATCCCTCGACCACCTTCATCGGCGGCCAGTTCCAGGCGCTCGTGTCCGGCAGCTGGACGGCCGATCCGTGGCGCTGCTCGGGGCTGACGCAGGCCTCCCCCGGGCTGATCCCGATCTCGACCCTCGGCAGCAGCAGCGCCTATGGCGGGACGCCGTCCGACCAGGCGGTGGTGCGCTGCATCCGCGACCTGAAGGCCCGCGGCCTGCGCGTCGTGTTCTATCCCTTCCTGCTGATGGACTGCCCCGGCTACCCGTGGCGGGGCCGCATCGGCTGGACGGGGGCCCACAAGTCGGCCGCGGCGGCGAGCGCCGTCTCCGCCTTCCTGGGCGCGGCTGCGCCCGGGCAGTTCACCCGTGACGCCACCAACCTCACGGTCGCCTACGCGGGCCCACCCACGGACTTCACCTTCCGGCGCATGATCCTGCACTACGCCCATCTCTGCGTGGTGGCTGGCGGCGTCGACCTGTTCCTCGTCGGCTCGGAGCTGCGCGGCCTCGAGGCGATCCGCGGCCCGAGCTGGACCAAGGCCGGCGTCACGGGCAGCGACGGGTACGCCATATGGGACTATCCCTTCGTCGCCGGCCTCGCCCAGCTCGCTGCCGACGTGCGCGGGATCTTCGACGCCGCCGGGCTCGCCCGGGACACGGCAGGCCTGAAGAACCTGGTCTCCTACGCGGCCGACTGGTCGGTCTGGACCGGGTACCAGCATCCGGACGAGGCCGGCCAGTGGCCGCATCTCGACCAGCTCTACGCCGCGCCCGCCATCGACCTCGTGGCGATCGACAACTACCTGCCGATCTCCGACTGGACCACCGGCACCGGCGGCCTCGACGCGGCGAACTGGAGCGCCCCGGCCCCGACCACCTGGCCGCCCACCGCCGCGACCATGAACGGCCTCGGCCTGTCCGGGCCGCCGATGCTGGCCTCGCTCGCCTACCTGAAGGCCAACATCGAGGGCGGCGAGAAATACGCCTGGTTCTACGCCGACTCCAGCAACCTCGGCCCGGGCCTCGACCCGCTCGGCTCGGGGTTGACCGTCTCGCGCCCGCGCGGCGACCGCGCCACACAGACCCGCACGCCCTACGCCGCCGGCCAGCAGATCCTCGCACCGAAGATGCTGCGCTGGTGGTGGAACAACCCCCACCGGGCGGTCTACGACACCGGCGACGGCCAGGGCTGGGTGCCGCGCGGGCTCGCGACGAAATGGGTGCCGCAGTCGAAGTCGATCACCTTCACCGAGTACGGCTTCCCGACCTGCGACCGCTGCACCAACCAGCCCAACGTCTTCTACGACCCGAAATCCACCGAGAGCTTCACGCCGTACTGGTCGGCCTGGGACCCGGCCGAGGGCGACCGGCTCGCGCCGCGGCGCGACGACACCCTGGCGGCGCTCGGCCTGCAGGCGGTCTACGAGTACTGGGTGGTCGACGGGAAGAACGCCGCCTCGCCGGCCGGGCTCAAGATGGTCGAGCCCGCCTTCATGGCGGCGTGGAACTGGGACGCGCGGCCGTTCCCGACCTTCCCGCTCCTCGGCTCGGTCTGGGGCGACGCGGCGAACTGGCGCGTCGGCAACTGGCTCGGCGGCAAGGGGCCGGCCCTGCCGCCGCCCGCCGCCGACGCGCCGCCTTCGCCCGGCGGACTCTATCCGGCCTTCCCGACGCTGGCGGGCCGCGGGTGGTCGACCCGCTACCGGCCGGTCTTCGCGACCGCGGTGGCCGGCCACGTCTCGGGCCGCGAGAGCCGCGCCACCCGCCGCAGCCAGCCCACCTGGGAGATCGAGATGACCTTCGACGTGCTGCGCATGGACGTCGCCGCCGACCTGCAGGCCCTCGTCGGCTTCTTCGGCCGCATGCGCGGGCGGGCGACGCCGTTCACCGTCCCGGTACCGACCTCTCTCGGCCTAGGCTCGTCGCTGCTCTGCCGCTTCGCCGAGGACGTGATCGCGCCCGAGCAGTTCATGGCGCGGCTGTGGGAGCTGCGCTCGCTCAAGCTCGTCAGCGTGCTGGCCTGATGTCCGGTGCCGGCCTGATGCCCCCGACCTTCCCGAGCCTGCCCGGCATCGCTTGGCCGGTGACCAAGCGGCCCATCACGGCGACCCGGGTGGCGGCGCACGCCTCGGGGCGGGAGGTGCGCAGCGCGCTCTACCCGGCCGCGCTCTACGAGTTCACGCTGCCGGTGGAGGGGCTGACCCCGGACGCTACGCATCCCGGCCTCGGCGCGGCGAGCCTGCAGGCGCTGCTCGGCCTCTACGTCCAGTGCCGCGGGACCTGGGGGACGTTCCTGTTCACCGACCCGACCGACGGCGCCGTGACCGGCCAGGCGCTGGCGGCCGGCGACGGCGCGACGACGGCGTTCCCGTTCGTGCGCACCCTGGGCGGCCTCACCGAGACGGTGGGCTGGGTGACCGCGGTGAGCCGGGTGACGGTGGCAGGCGCGGCGAAGGCCGGCGGCTGGAGCCTGACCGCCCCGAACCTCCTCACCTTCGCGACGGCGCCCGCCGCCGGCGCGGTGATCGCCGCCGACTTCGCCTACGCCTTCCTGTGCCGGTTCGTGGACGAGGGCGTGGACTTCGACCACCTGATGCAGGGCCTGTGGCAGGTGAGGAGCCTGCGCTTCCGGAGCGTCACGCCGTGAGGGCCGCGTCCCCGGCGCTCGTCGCCTTCCTGACCGGCCTGCGGGCCCGGCGCGACGTCGCGCTGCTCTACGCCGACTGCTACACCCTCACCCTGCGCTCGGGCACGGCGATCGCGGTCACCAACGCCGACGTGGCCGTCCCGCTCAACGGGTTCGTCTACCTCGCCGATTCGCTGATGGTCGACGGCCTCCGGTTCCGCTGCTCGGTCGGCCTCGAGGTCGATCAGCAGCAGGTCACGCTCTCGGCCCGCCCGACCGACCTGATCGGCGGCGTGCCCGCGATGGTGGCGATCCGCAACGGCGCCCTCGACGGGGCGCGGATCCGGCGGGAGCGCGCCTTCCTGACCGACTGGACCCTGCCGCCGGTCGGCGCGGTTCTGCTGTTCCAGGGCCGCGTCTCGACGGTGGACGCCGTCGGGCGCACCTCGGCCCGGATCACGGTCGCGTCGGATCTCGTGCTGCTCGACGTCGACATGCCGCGCAACGTCTGGCAGCCGACCTGCAATCACGTCCTGTTCGACTCCGGCTGCGGCCTGCCCAAGGAGGCGTTCGGCGCCGCGGGCACCGTGGGCGCCGGCGCCACCCCGACGCGGATTCCATGGGCGGGCGCCTCGCCGACCTACGCGCAGGGCACGCTCACGGTCACGGGCGGGGCCAATGCCGGCGCCACCGCCACCATCAAGACGGCCGATGCCGCGGGCCTGACCCTGGCCTACCCGCTCCTGACCGCGCCGGCGCCGGGCGACACCTTCGTGGCCTACCAGGGCTGCGACCACACCCTGGCGACCTGCCGGGCGAAGTTCGCCAACGCGGCCCGGTTCCGGGGCTTCCCGTTCGTGCCCACTCCCGAGACCGCCCTCGGATGACCGCTATTCCCAACGAGGCCGCCTCGCGTGCCCGCGTCGTCGCGGAGGCGCGGCGCTGGATCGGCACGCCCTACCACCCGGGCGCCGACCTCCGCGGCGTCGGCGTCGATTGCGGCATGCTGCTGGTGCGGGTGTTCGTCGAGACCGGCCTCGTCCCGCCCTTCGACCCGCGGCCCTACCCGCAGGACTGGCACCTCCACCGCGACGACGAGCGCTACCTCGGCTTCCTGTTCGGGCGCTCCCGCGAGGTGGCGGCGCCCGAGCCCGGCGACATCGCGATGTTCCGCCAGGGCCGCACCTACTCCCACGGCGGCATCGTCACCAGCATCGACCCGCTCGTCCTCGTGCACGCCTTCTCGCCCGCGCAAGCCGTGATCGAGGAGCCTCTCGCCCGCAACGGGTTGCTGACGCAGCCCTACCGCGCGCCCCGCTTCTTCAGCCTGTGGGGCGCGCCGTGAGCCTGTTCGGCACCAGGAAGCGGCGGGCGGTCACGCCGGACTATACCGGCCTCCAGATCCAGACCGCCTCGAGCGCGCTGCCCGTGGCGATCATCTACGGCACCAACCGCGCCGCCCCGAACCTGATCTGGCACGACGGCTTCCAGACCCACGCCCAGCGCAGCAAGACCGCCGGCGGCAAGGGCGGCGGCCAGAAGCCCACGGTCACCGGCTACACCTACTCGACCTGGCTGATGCTCGGCGTCGGCGAGGGGCCGATCCAGGGCATCGGCACGATCTGGAACGGGCAGGCCAGCGCCGCCTTTCCGGCCTACGGCCTGAACCTGATCCCCGGCACCACCCCGCAGGACGCCTGGGCGCCGGCCGCCGTCCGGTATCCCGATGCGGCCCTAACCTATCCGGGCACCGCCTACGCGGCGGCGACCGATTTCGACCTCGGCGCGTCGGCGGGCATCCCGCAGCTCGCCTTCGAGGTGCGAGGCCGGCTCGTCGGCAGCCCGTCGAGCGCCGACGACGCCGACCCGGCCGCCATGCTGGTCGATGTCCTGACCAACGCCCAGTACGGCGCCGGCTTCCCGGCCGCGGCGCTCGATGCGCGCACGATCCTGGGCGCCTCGGGCGACGGCTCCTACCAGACCTATTGCGCGGCGCTCGGCCTCGCCCTGAGCCCGGTCCTCGCCGACCAGGAGACGGCGAGCAGCATCCTGACCCGCTGGCTTCTCCTCACCAACAGCGCCCCGGTCTGGTCGGGCGGCCTGCTCAAGGTCATCCCCTACGGCGACCTGCCCGTGACCGGGACCACGCTGGCCGGCGGCACGGTAACCTTCCAGCCGACCACCGCCCCAGTCTACGACCTCACCGACGACGACTTCCTGCACGCCGAGGACGAGGACCCGGTCCGCCTCACCCGCAGCGATCCCTACAGCATCCCCAACCTCCAGCGGATCGAGTGCTCCGACCGCGGCCACGCCTACGCCGCCACCACCGTCGAGGCGCGCGACCAGGCGGCGATCGAGCGCTTCGGCCTCAAGGCGGGCGCGAGCGTCACCGGCCGGGAGATCTGCGCGATGCCGGTTGCCGGCCTCGTGGCGCAGCTCCTGCTCCAGCGCGCGCTCTACATCCGCAACACCTACGCGTTCCGGCTGTCCTGGGAGTACTGCCTCCTCGAGCCGATGGACATCGTCACCCTGACCGATCCGGGCCTGGGGCTCGCCCGCACGCCGGTGCGCATCCGCGAGATCGAGGAGGACGAGGCGGGCCTGCTGACGATCGTGGCGGAGGAGTTCCCGGGCGGCGTCGCGACCGCTTCCCTCTACCCGGTCGCCGGATCCGCCGGCCGCAGCATCAACCGCGACGTCGCCGCCGCGGCGGTCAACCCGCCGGTGATCGTCGAGCCGCCGCCGGACCTCACCGGCGGCCGGGCCGAGGTGTGGATCGCCGCCTCCGGCGGAAGCGGCGGGGTCGCCGATCCGAACTGGGGCGGCGCGGTGGTGTGGATCTCGCGCGACGGCGCCAGCTACGCGGAGATCGGCACCATCACGGCGCCGGCCCGGCACGGCGTGCTGACCGCGCCGCTGCCGGCGCCCTCGACGGTCAACCCGGACACCGCCTCGACGCTCGCGGTCGATCTCTCCCGCTCGGGCGGCGTGCTCGCCGGCGCCAGCCTCGCCGACGCGCAAGCGGCCGTCACCCTGGCGCTGGTGGAGCGCGAGCTCGTCGCCTATGCCGGCGCGACGCTCACCGGGCCCGGCACCTACGCGCTCACCACCCTGATGCGGGGGCTCTCCGGCTCGGCGCCGGCTTCCCACCCGGTCGGAGCGGCCTTCGCCCGCCTCGACGAGGCGGTGTTCCGCTACCCCCTGCCGGACGCCTGGATCGGGGTGCCGGTCACCGTGAAGCTGCAGTCGTTCAACGTGTTCGGCGGCGGCCTGCAGGACCTCGCGACCTGCGTGGCCTATCCCTACACGCCCGCCGGCTCGGGCCGGATCGGTCCGGTCGCGGCCACGCTGGCGGTCGGCAACCCGGTCGATCTCGGCCTCGCCTCGCAGATTGCGGCGCAGGCCGACGATTTCGGCCTCGCCTCGGATCCATACCCCTTCTTCATCGATCTCGGGCTCGCCTCCTCATGAGCATTCGGGTGCAGTTCCTGCGCGAGACGTGGGCCTTCTTGCGCACCTTCACCGGCCGCGCCGGCGAGATCGCGGTCGATAGCACCAACAACCGCCTCGTCGTGCATGACGGCGCGACGCCGGGCGGATTCCCGACCCTCACCGCGGCGGACCTCGAGACGCTCCAGAACCTCGCCCGCCTCGGGATCGGCACGACGGCCGACGCGCAGAACCCCTTCGCCGCCAAGCTGAACAAGGCGCTGTGGACCGCCCTGACAGTGGGCGAGGGCGGCACCGGGGACCTGCGCTATACCCTCAACAAGGAAGCGCCGGGCAACACCCTGTCGCTGCTGTTCCAGTCCGGCTTCTCCGGCCGGGCCGAACTCGGCCTCACCGGCGACGACGACCTCCGGCTGAGGGTCTCGGCCGACGGCGGCACCTGGCGCGAGGCCCTGCGGGTCGACCGCGCGACCGGCGGCCTCGACCTCACCGCCGCGGAGGCTTCCGCCCCGGTCGCCGCCACGGTCGACCTCGGGGCGCTCCCCGCCCTCAAGGTCGCGC
>NZ_JBEXZS010000024.1:0-33964 GCF_040593685.1 Methylobacterium sp. EM32
TCCGGCACCACCGCGATCGTCTTCGATGCGCCGACGGTCGCGGCGGTCGACATCCGCGGCGGCGGGCCGGGCACGCGGGAGACCGACCTGCTCGATCCGGAGCGCACGGTGACGGGGGTCGACGCCCTCGTGTTGTCCGGCGGCTCGGTCTTCGGGCTGGACGCCGCCGCCGGCGTCGTCGCCCGCCTCGCCGAGACCGGGCGCGGCTTCGCGGTCGGCGCGGCGCGGGTGCCGATCGTGCCGGCGGCGATCCTGTTCGACCTCCTCAACGGCGGCGACAAGGACTGGGGCCGTTACCCACCCTATCGCGACCTCGGCTACGCCGCGGCCGTCGCGGCGAGCGCCGGACCGGTGGCAATGGGCTCGGTCGGGGCCGGGCTCGGGGCGCGCACCGCCAACCTCAAGGGCGGCCTCGGCAGCGCCTCCGCCGCGGTCGAGGGCACGGGCGCCCGCGTCGCCGCCCTGGTGGCGGTGAACGCGCTCGGCCGGGTCACGGTCGGGGACGGCCCGCATTTCTGGGCCGGGCCGTTCGAGGAGGGGACCGAGTTCGGGGGCTTGGGGCCCGCGCCGAAAATCCCGCCCGACGCCTTCGCCTGGCCGATGAAGCCGATGCCGGGCGCCAACACGACGATCGCGGTGGTTGCCACCGACGCCCGCCTGACCAAGGCCGAGGCCCGCCGCCTCGCCGTGACGGCGCAGGACGGCCTCGCCCGGGCGATCGTGCCGGCCCACACCCCCCTCGACGGCGACCTCGTCTTCTCCGCCGCGACCGGCGCCGTGCCGCTCGCCGATCCGGTCGGGGATCTGGCACGCTTGGGCGACGCGGCGGCGCGGGTGCTGGCGCGGGCGGTGGCGTTGGGAGTCTATCACGCCAGCGCCTTGCCGGTGGCGGGGGCGCAAGGAGCGTGGCGGGACCGGTTCGGGGGATGAGGGAGGGATTGGCGGCGCTCGTCCACTCCGCGTCTCACAACTCCGACCCGCGGCCTTGACGAGGTACATTGACGGTCGCTCATGGTACGGGTGGGACAGTGTCACCGCTCCCACGGTATCTGGACGGCCGCGACCGGCCATCTTACCTTCGTGACGCAACTGTTCGCACGTGGAGAACCAGAGTGGCGGACGCTCGGATCACCTCTGAACACCAGCCGGAGCGGCGTGTTTCGATCAGCAATACCGCATCGAACATGTTGGCATCGCTGTTCCCGACGAATAAAGCGAAGGTTGATGCCGCCTTCGAGACGATCAAATCCGACATGGCCGATCCTGCCAAGGTGCAGAAACTCGTCGGCTTTGATGATGTCTATGTGGCACGCGGCCATGGCATCCGGGTCGTGTTCAAGCAGGACGGTGAGGACGCCTTGATCACCGCTGTTGCCGCCGAAGGCTGATGGCGAAGCCCTATTTCGACGATCACGTCTTCGACCTGTCTGCTGCAGAACAGGAACTCGCGGCGTTCAAGTCTCTTCTTGATACGAATACACGGCTGGCCGAGCGCAAGCAGGTGCTCGCCAATTTCGATACGTGGCCAAACCTGTGCGCGATGTTTGGCTTCTATCATGGTCGAATTCAGTTCGCCGATCGGATCAAGCGCGAATTTCGCATCAGCTCCTTCTTCCGGACCGATCTGACGGTCAGACGCTCGGGGACAGACAGCATCTGTGTTGTCGAGTTCGAAGGCGCTTCGAACAAGGACATCTTCGAGCCGAGCGACCGAGGCATCGACACATGGGCTCGACCCTTCGAGAAAGGATTCAGTCAGGTCGTCGATCGGGCGTGGGCACTCGATACCTACCGCACGAACCCCGATTTCATGGACGCATTCGGAAGTTCGCGACCGAACGTCGTCGGCGTGCTTGTGATCGGCCGCTCGACCAGCCTCCCAAGCAGGGTTGCGAAAGATCGCTGGGACTGGCGCCGTAACAAGGTCAATGTCGATGGGATGAAGGTGTCGCTGATTACGTTCGATGAACTCCATGAAGATTTCAACGTGATGCTGACCATGAAAAAAACGGGCTTGGCCCCGTAACTGGGGCCGGGCGGGCAGGAGGCGCAGCCATTCGGCAAAGCTGCGGCTCTGCAAGCTGTCCGTCACCTTCAAGGAACGGTGGGCACCCGCACCCAGATGCCCGCCCCCCTCAGAACTGATACCGCAGCCCCGCCGTGACCCCATGCGCCATCCCGGCCCTTGTGCCGATCGCCGCCTGGTAATCCACCCGCCAGCCGAGGTTCTCCGTCAGACTCCCCTGAAGGCCGAAGCCGGCGGTGACGAAGTCGGACTTCAGGAACTGGATCGCCGTGGTGACGGTCGCCAGCGGGTTCTGGACGCTGGCGAGGCGGAACAGGCCGGCGCTCTGCTGCGGCCCGAGGCCGAGATTATAGGCCACCCGCACCGACGGGATGATCCCGCCGAACCCCGTATAGGCGAGTTCGGCGCCGAAGCGGGCGGTGGTCTGGAGCACGGAGAGCCCGCCATAGGCCACGTTGTTGCCGGCCGCCCCCGTCTCGGTGAAGCAGCCGACCCGGGCCGAATAGTGGCTCAGGCCTGCGAACGGCATCAGCCGGAATGCGTCGCGGTCGAGGATCAGGCCGGCCTCGCCGTCGAGCGCCAGCGCCGAGCCGGAGGTCTTCGCCTCCGCGGTCAGCCCGTAGGCGGCCGGACGGCGGATGCCGGAGAAATCGACGATCGGCGCGCCGCCGACGATGCCCTGCGCGTAGAAGCTCGAGCCGTAATAGCCGCCATAGGCCGCGACGGTGAAGGCGCTCTGGTCCTGGCGAAAGCCCTGCGGCCGCGACAGCGAGCCGCCCCCGCCGACCGCGAGGCCGGCCCGCCACGGGCCGGCGAGCGGCAGGTCGATGCCGGCCGAGCCCTGCGCGATGGTGCGGTCGAGGCTGAGGCCGCCGTTGCGCGGCTGGTCGGCGAACACGAAGTCGCCCCCGACCCAGAGTGCCGGGCCCGACGTGCCCCAGGCGCCCCGGCTGGCGAGACCCGTGCTGCGGCGCAGCGCCGAGAGGTGGTCCTGCACGCTGCGGGTCGCCGAGGTCGCGACACCGATCGCGCCGGCCCCGAGGCCTTGCAGCACCGTCGGCGCCGTCGCCTTCATCACCGCGAGCGAGAGCGGGTCGACATAGGTCGGCAGGGTCAGCCGGTAGGCGAGCAGGATGTTGTCGTTGTTGATCCCGGCATCGTAGGGCTGGCCGTTGATGACGCCCTGGCGGGTCAGGAAGTCGTTGTCGTTGCCAACGAGCAGGAAGTAGTCGTTGGGCGCCCGCTCGCTCAAGACCGGCACGAGGCCCATCGCCTCGATCTTCTCCGGCAGCGTGGTCTGGCTCGCCGGGTTGGTGGAGAGATTCATCCCGAAGCGGTTGAGCTGCACCGGGTTGAGGATGTCGACGACCTCCGTGGTCTTCACCGGGGTGAGGCCGGCCCGCAAGCTGCCGTTCGGGGCGATCGGTGTCGTGCCGTCATAGGCGGTGCCGGCGATGTTGGTGGCGCCGGCCGTGTCGACGAGGAGCACGCTCTTGTAGACGATCGGCGTGGTATTGCCGGTGCCGAGCCCGTTCGAATCACGCGACAGGACCAGGAACTGGGTGTCGTTGAGCGCCAGCATCTCGCTCTGCGCGGCGGTGCGGTTCGGCGCCCCGCCATTGCCGTTCTGCTGGTAGACCGGCAGCGGGAGCACGTATTCGCGGCTCGGGGCCGAGGGGGTCGGGGTGCCGGAGACGTCGTAGTAGAGGATGCGGGTGTTCGACCGCTGCTGCTGGTTCGTTCCCGAATCCTGGAGCGTCGCGCTCTGCAGGATGGCGACGAGGCCGCGCCCGTCCGGCGTCAGCGCCAGCGCCTCGAGGCCCTGGTTGTTGCGCCGGCCCGTATCGGGCGGGGTGATCGAGTTGAAGTTGAGCTGGCCGTTCGTCACCGGCTGGAGCGCCGCCGGGATGCCGATCAGGCCCTGCAACTGGCCGCTGCGGTTGAAGTAGTAGATGTTCGGGCCGTACTCGTCGCTGACGTAGAACGAACCGTCGAGGCGCCGGGCCAAGCCCTCGGCGTCGAGGCTGATCCGCCCGGCGCTCGGGCCGGTGGCGGCCGAGGGCAGCACGGCGCCGAGTTGGGTCGTGGTGCCGGCCGCCGGATCGAGGCCGCTGAAACGCTGGCCCTTGGCGTCGGTGAGCACGATGCCGCCATCCGGCGTCAGGGTGATCTGGGCTTGCGAGCTCGTCGCCTGCGGCAGGGCGGCGGAACCGGTATAAGGCGTGAAGCTCAAGGAGAAGCGGTTGAGCCGGCCGGCATAGTCGCTGAACAGCCCGCCGTCGGGGTTGTTGTAGCCGCGGTCGGGCAGCGTGTAGAGCGTGCCCGTATAGGTTTCGCCGCTGTGCCGCCAAGTCGCGAGGTCGACGGCGAGCGAGGAGAACGAGCCGAGGGAATCGCCGAGGAAATCCCGGGTGGTAGCGGGCAGCCGGCCCACGCCCTGGAGGCCCTGATTGACGAGGGTGGTGCCGCCGGCATTCACCGAAACCGGCCCGTCGACGGGCTGCAGGTTCGGCACCCGCACCTGGACCGACTGTCCTTGCGCGAGGCCTGCGCCCGCGATCAGGCCGCCCGCCGCGAGCGCGGCGCGGATGGAGAAGGTGGTCACGATTCGCCCCCAAGCTGACTTTGCGGCAGCGATGGGGCGAGTCGGTGACAGTCACGTGACAGGGTGTGGCCGATCGGCACCGAATGGAACCCGGTGCGGTGCGCGGGCCACGGTTGCGCGCGGCTTCCGCCGCCGGCGGCCTCGCCCTGCGGACGAAGCCGTGGCAGAAGCCGCGCGCAACCCAACGGAGGCGGCCGACCCGTGAGCTACCTGGTGGTCTTTCTCGGCGCCGGCCTCGGCGGGGCGTTGCGCCACGGCGTCAACCTCTGGGCGGCACGGGCGGGCAGCGGCTTCCCGTTCGGCACGATGTTGATCAACATCGCTGGCTCGATCCTGATGGGAGCCCTCACCGGCTGGTTCGCCGCGAGGGGCGGCGGACCGCAGGCCCTGCGGCTGTTCCTCACCACCGGGGTCCTCGGCGGCTTCACCACCTTCTCGACCTTCTCGCTTGAGGCGTTCCTGCTCTGGGAGCGCGGCGCGCATGCGGCGGCGCTCACCTATGTCGGCGTCTCGGTGGCGGCCGGCATCGCGGGCGTCGCCGTGAGCCTCCTGGTGCTGCGCCAGCTCGCGTGAGCGGACGTCGCGCGGGTTGACAAGCGGGGGGATCGGAGGCGGAGTCTTCTCCAAGATGAGCGACACAGCCCCCCGTCCAGAGGCCGAGAAGCCCCGCATCGCCATCACCTACTGCACCCAGTGCAACTGGCTGCTGCGGGCCGGCTGGATGGCGCAGGAGCTGCTCTCCACGTTCCGCGACGATCTCGGCGAAGTCGCGCTGATCCCCGGAACCGGCGGCGCCTTCGCGATCTCCTGCGGCGACGCCCTGATCTGGGAGCGCAAGCGCGACGGGGGATTTCCCGACATCAAGACCCTCAAGCAGCGGGTGCGCGACCGGATCGAGCCCGGCCGCGACCTCGGCCACATCGACAGGGCCTGACGCCTTGACCCTACCGCGCCGCCCGCGCGCTACCAGGACCGTCATGAGGACCACGGCATGATCCGCCGCCGGCTCCACGCCCTGCGGCGGGACGGGCTGTCGACGCAGGTCTACCTCGTCGCCCTGGCGATCGCGCTGATCGGGCCGGGCCTCCTGTTCACCGCCGTGCTGCTCGGCCGCTACGCCTCCCTGGAGCGGGTCCGCTTCCAGCAGGATGCCCGCGAGAGCGTGCGCGGCATCGCGCTCAGCATCGACCGCGACATCGCCGGGCTGGTCTCGGTGCTGCAGACCCTCGCGGCCTCGCCGCGGCTGAAGCAAGAGGGCCTCGGTGGCTTCGAGACCCAGGCCCGGGCGGTGACCGAGACGACGGGCCTGCACCTCTCCCTGCGCCGGCGGGACGGGACCCAGCTCGTCAACACCGCCCTGCCCCCCGGCGCGCCGCTGCCGCAGGACCCGCATCCGGAGGATGCCGCGGTGCTGGCGACGAAGCGCCCGGTGATCGGCGGCGTCCGCGCCGGCGCGCCCGGGCGGCCGCCGACCTACGACGTCGCGGTGCCGGTGACGATCGAAGGGGTGCCGACCTACGTGCTCAGCGTCACGGTGCCGGTGGAGCGGCTGCGCCAGATCCTGGTCCAGGACCTCGCGCCGGGCTGGACCACCGGGATAATCGACCGCAAAGGCCTCCTGCTCGCCCGCTCGGAGGACCATGCCGGCCTCGCCGGCCAGCCGATGCAGGCCTCCTTGCGCGGCCACCCGACCGGCGCCGCCGACATCTGGGAGGGCGTCGACCGGCGCCGGCAGCCGGTGCTCTACGTCGAGACCGCCGCCAAGGCGGCGGGCTGGACCGTCGGCGCCAGCATCTCCCGGCAGCAGGTCGAGGCGCCGTTGCGCCACTGGATCGTGGCCTTCGGGGGGTTCGGGCTCCTGGCGCTCGCCGTGTCGTCGGTGCTCGCGGTGAAGCTGTGGGCGCGGGTCGCCGAGCCCCTGCGCCAGCTCGCGGCGGCCGGCGGGGCGCTCGCCGCCGGCCAGCCGGTGCCGCGGGTCTCGACGCCGATCCGCGAGATCCGCCAGCTCGCCGACACCCTGGCCGACGCCTCGCAGAGCTTGCGCCGGCGCATCGCCGAACGCGACCAGGCGCTCGAGCAGCAGAACCGCAGCCTCGCCGCGCTCCGCGAGAGCGAGGCGCGCTTCCGCCACATGGCCGATTCCGCCCCGGCCCTGATCTGGATGACCGACGACGTCGGCGAGGTCGTCTTCGTCAACCTCCACTACGACTACCTGTTCGGCCGCTCGACCGAGACGCTGACCGGGGGCCGCTGGCGCGAGATCATCCACCCGGACGACCTGCCCGGCTTCGAGGCGGCATTCGAGGGCGCCTTCGCGAAACGCATGCCATTCCGGCACGCGACCCGGGTGATCGACCGGCACGGGGCGACGCGCTGGATCCTGTGCGAGGGCGTCGCCCGCCTCGACGACCACGGCCGCTTCCTCGGCTATACCGGCTGCAACGTCGACATCACCGAGGCCAAGGACGCCGAGACGGCTTTGCGCGAGGGCGAGGAGCGCCTGCGGCTGGCCCTGGCCGCCGGGCGCCTCGGCACCTGGGAGATCGACCTCGCTTCGGGTCAGCACCGCCTCTCGGCCCGCTCGGCCGAGATTTTCGGAGCCGCCCCCCTCTCGCACGAGGCCTGGACCCGCACGGTACACCCTGAGGACCGCACCCGGATCGAGGCGGCGCTCGCCGACCTCCTCGCGGGCGAGGCCGAGTACCGCACCGAGTTCCGGATCCGGCCGGACGGGTCCTCGCTGCGCTGGGTCAGCGCCCAGGCGATCGTGCAGCGCGATGCGGGAGGCCGGGCGCGGCGGGTGATCGGCATCCACCAGGAGGTGACCGAGCGCAAGCGGGCCGAGGAGCACCTGCGCCTCTTGGTGCACGAGCTGAACCACCGGGTGAAGAACACGCTGGCCACTGTGCAGTCGATCGCGATGCAGAGCCTGCGCGGCCTCGACGGGCCGCAGGCGGCGCGCGCCAAGACCGCCTTCGAGGCGCGGCTGATCGCGCTCGCGCGCGTCCACGACGTGCTCACCCGCGAGAGCTGGGAAGGGGCGGAGCTGGCCGAGGTGGTCAAGGACGCGCTCGCCCCCCTCGACGGGCCGGGCGCGCCCTCGCGCTTCGCGGTCGACGGGCCGTCCTTGCGCCTACCGCCCCGCATCGCCCTCTCGATCGCCATGGCGCTGCACGAGCTCGCCACCAACGCGGTCAAGTACGGCGCCCTCTCGGTATCGGCGGGCCAAGTCGCGTTGTCGTGGACAGTCGCTGACGGATGCCTCTCTCTGCGCTGGCAGGAGCGCGGCGGGCCGCCGGTCGTCCCCCCGACCCGCACCGGCTTCGGCTCACGCCTAATCGAGCGCAGCCTCGCCCGCGAGCTCGACGGCACGGTGAGCCTGAGCTTTCCGCGCGAGGGCGTGGTCTGCACCATCGTGGCGCCGCTCGCCGAGCCGGGCGGGCTCCGGGAGGAGCCGCGGGCGGAGGGCGGCATGCCGGCCCGGCGCCGGGCGGCGGGACAGGCGTGAGGTCTGGGGCTGCCTGGGGCGAAGAAAGGCGCGGGCTTTTCCTCTCCCCGCGGGCGGGGAGAGGGCCGTGTCACCGTTCAGGTGACGCGGCGAGCGGAGGCGCAGCCGGAGCGAGGGTGAGGGGGTGTCTCCGGAGGAGCCTCATCCGGAGACACCCCCTCACCCTCGCCCTTCGGGCTTGCCGCGCCCCCTGAACGGGAGCACGGCCCTCTCCCCGCGAGAAGTCGGGCTTACCCGACTTCGTCTGTCGCTTGCAGATCCCGGGCAAGCCCGGGATCTGTCGGGGAGAGGAGGGATCGCGCCTTTCTTCTCGAACCAGTTCGCACGGGACGAGAGGGGGGGAAGAGAGAATGCACGCCACCTCTTTCCCCGGACAATCCCCCAGCAACCCCACGTCAGTCCGAAGTAGGCCGGCCGGTCGATGGCCGCCGGCGGGAATCGTCCCATATCGCCCGGAGCCGAGGGCCCGTCCGCGCCCGGCGCCGGACAGACCGACATGACCGCAGACCCGACGCCAAGCCTCCCGGCCCGTCGGCCGCTCCTCGCGCGGCTCGGTTCGTCGCGGCTCGGCCCCGTCCGGCTCGGCCCCTTGCGCGGCCGGGCTGGGCTCACCGTCGCGGGGGCGGCCCTGCTGCTGCTCGTCGGCTCCGCCAACGGGCTGCTGCTGGCCTGGCAGAGCAGCGTTCAGCACCGCATCACCCACACCCTGTCGGTCGACCGGACCCTGATGCAGGTACTGGCCGACCTCCTCGACAGCGAGACCGGGCAGCGCGGCTACCTCCTCACCGGCGATCCGGCCTTCCTGGTGCCCTACACCGCTGGGCAGGCCCGGATCGCCGCGGAGCTGCCGGTGCTGGAAGCGGAGCTGCGCAGCGTCGAGACTCAAGAAGAGCGACTGCGCGCCTTGCGCCCCGCCATTGCCCGCAAGTTCATCGAGCTCGACCGCACGCTCGCCCTCGACCGCGCCGGCGACCGCGACGGGGCGCTGGCCCTGGTGCGGGCCGGCGAGGGCAAGGCGGAGATGGACGAGATCCGCCGGATCATCGAGACGATGCGCGCCCAGGAAGACGACCTGCTGGTCGGCTACCAGAAGCACGCCCACCGGATCGAGACGATGGTCGGGATCGGCAGCGTCGTGTCGGTCGGCATCATGGCGCTGCTCGCGGTCATGGCCCTGCGCGAGGCGGCTCGGCGGGCCGCCCTGTCGCGCTTCCTGCCCGCCGAGCTGGCGCCGCTCCTGGAGCGCGGCGGCGGCATGGAGCGGGGCGGCGGACTGCGGCTCGGCGAGCGGCGGCACGCGGCCATCGCCTTCGTCGACATGCGCGGCTCCACCGCCATCGCCGAGCGGGCCGATCCCGAGACGGTGGCGATCCTGGTCACGGGCTTCCGCCGCTGCGTCGCTCAGGCCGCCCGCGAGACCGGCGGCGTGATCGACAAGTTCATGGGCGACGGCGCGCTCGTGGTGTTCGGCGTGCCGGAGGCGCGGGACGACGCGGCCGCCCAGGCCCTCGCCTTCGCGAGCCGGCTGGAGGCCCTGGTGGCCGAGTGGAACGCGGGATCGGGCGAGCCCCCGGTGCGGATCGGCATCGGGGTGCATTGCGGCGAGGTGTTCGTCGGCGTGGTCGGCGACGACGACCGGCTCGAATTCACCGTGCTCGGCGACGCAGTCAACGTCGCGGCCCGGCTCGAACAGGCGACCAAGACCTTCGGGACCACCACGCTCGTGTCGCAGGCCGCGCTCGATGCGGGCCGGGTCTCCGGGACGGAGTGGCACGAGGTCAGCCGCCAGCCCCTGCGCGGCCGGCAGGAGGCCTTCCCGATCTACGGTCGGGCCGCCTGAGACACTGCCTGAGAGAGGAGAAGGGCCGAAAACGGCGCGGGACGGGGTAGCGGTCCCGGCCGGGCTCTGCTATCGCAGCCGCCCCGGCCGGGTCGGCTCGAAGACGATCCGGCGGTGGAAGGCGCACCAGCTCTTGCCGTCCTGCACCGGCGCACCGCAGCAGACCGCACGATCGTTCGGTTCGCCGATGATGAACTTGCACACGAAGGCGCCCGACTGGGCGAACGGAACCCGGAGGCTCGGAGAGGGCTCCTCGACGGTGTCTGCGGTCACGATATGCGACATGCGCACGAGCTGGTTCATCGGGTACTGACTCGCTGGCCTTCCGTCACCCTCGACCAGAAGGGCGCCGGGCCGGTTCGTGGCGGGCAGG
Organism: Methylobacterium sp. EM32; assembly: GCF_040593685.1. NCBI lineage: Bacteria > Pseudomonadati > Pseudomonadota > Alphaproteobacteria > Hyphomicrobiales > Methylobacteriaceae > Methylobacterium > Methylobacterium sp. EM32. Next base: position 10,353 of record NZ_JBEXZS010000024.1, read on the forward strand.
TCCGTCACCGGATTCTCCACCCCATGGGATCCGCATTCCTCGAGACCCGTGCGCACACGCGTCGCTAAGGGCAGCGGTGATCGTGTGAATTTGGGGTTGCGTCTCGCAGAACGCAAGCCCCCTAAGCATTTACGCGTGGTTTTCGACAGCCGCGAGGGTGTCCGTGCCGGCTCCGGCCCGGCCTCGCGGCGTCATCGACTTGCCATCCACGCGTCCTATCCTTGAGTGACCCCCGCCGCCGCGCGTTTGCCTCGAGGCCGCCATGTCCGACGCCGCCCTCGTCCCCGATCGCGCCGGCGCGGCGCATGGTCACGCCCGCTCCGGGCCGCGCCTCGACCATCGGCTGCATCCGGCGGCGACACTCGGGTTCCTCGCCGTGCTGGCCGCGGGCCTCGCCTATGGCGGCTACAACCTCGTCGCCGACATGCACCGGGCCGGCCAGCCGCCGCTCGCCATCGGGGCCTTCGCGCTGCTCGGCCTCGCCCTGGTGATCGCGCTGGCCTTCGAGTTCGTGAACGGCTTCCACGACACCGCCAACGCGGTGGCGACGGTGATCTACACCCATGCGATGCCGCCCGTCGTCGCGGTGGTCTGGTCGGGCGCGTTCAACTTCCTCGGCGTCATGGCCTCGACCGGCGCGGTGGCCTACAGCGTCGTGACGCTGCTGCCGGTGGAACTGATCCTCCAGGTCGGCTCGGGGGCGGGCTACGCGATGATCTTCGCGCTCCTGCTCGCCGCGATCGTGTGGAACCTCGGCACCTGGGCGCTCGGCCTGCCGAATTCCTCCTCGCACGCGCTGATCGGCTCGGTGATCGGGGTCGGCCTCGCCAACCAGCTAATGGCGCCCGACCACACCGCCTCCGGCGTCGCCTGGGGGCAGGCGCTGACCGTGCTCAAATCGTTGCTGTTCAGCCCCCTTGTCGGCTTCGTCTGCGCCGCAGGCCTGCTCCTCGCGCTCAAGCGCCTGGTGCGCCGGCCCGACCTCTACCGCGCGCCCGAGGGCGAGGCGCCGCCGCCGCTCTGGATCCGAGGCCTCCTGATCCTGACCTGCACCGGCGTGTCCTTTGCCCATGGCGGCAATGACGGCCAGAAGGGCATGGGGCTGATCATGCTGATCCTGATCGGCGCGGCGCCGACGGCCTACGCGCTCAACCGCACCATGCCGGATTCGAGCACGCCGGCCTTCGTGGAGGGGTCGCAAGCGGCGAGCCGGGTGTTTCGCGACCACGCCGCCTCCGCCGCAACGCCCGACGCCGCCGGGGCCCGAACCCGGATCGGGGAGGCCCTGAAGGCGCAGGCGCCGGCCAAAGCCCTCGCGGCGCCCGACAGCCTCGCGGCTTTGGCCGGTCTCGCGGACGACATCGCCACCGAGGTGAGGAATTACGGCGCCATCCGGCACGTGCCGGCGGCGGCGACGCAGAACCTGCGCAACGACATGTACCTCGCCGGCGACGCGGTGCGGCTCCTCACCGGCGAGCACTCGCCCTTCTCCGACAGCGAGAAGAGGACCCTCAAGGACTATCAGCGCACCCTCGACGACGGCACCCGCTACATCCCGACCTGGGTCAAGGTCGTGGTCGCCCTGGCACTCGGCCTCGGCACGATGGTGGGCTGGAAGCGGATCGTCGTCACGGTCGGCGAGCGCATCGGCAAGCAGCACCTGACCTACGCGCAAGGCGCGTCGGCGGAAGCGGTCGCCGCCGGCACGATCGGGCTCGCCGAGGCCTACGGGATGCCGGTCTCGACCACCCACATCCTGTCGAGCGGCGTCGCCGGCACGATGTGGGCCAACGGCACCGGCCTGCAGATGGCGACGGTGCGCAACCTGGCGCTCGCCTGGATCCTGACCCTGCCGGCGGCGATCACGCTGGCGGGCATGCTGTACTGGGGCTTGCGGCAGGTGTTCTGAGGGCGGAGTTCGATCAGGGTCGTGCGTGCCACACCGGCCTGAAGCGGTTGGACGCCTCGGCGAAGGCGTGAGTGCCCGGGCACATCGCGGCGACGATGCGCTGGAGGTCGCGATAGCGCTGCTCGAGCGGGAGATGGAAGATCGGCTCGTGATGGGCGATCCGGTTGCGCAAGGACAGCATCTCATCGCAGATCCCCCAGGCCGCCGGACGGTCGAGGACGCGATCGTGGGGAAAGACCTGCGTGAGGTTCCTCCGCCAGACGTGAGCGATGTCGTATCGCTTCGAGAGCTGCGACACCCAGAACCCTGCCGAGAGATCCGAGACGATGGCGGGCAGCGAGGCAGGCGCGATGCCTCGGATCCGTTCCTGCCGTTGCCTGGCCTGCGAGAGCCGCTCCTTGTCGGGACCGGTCAGTTGCCGCCCGAGACCGGTCGTGTCGTATGGCCAGGATTTGCCGTATCGATGGACCAGGAAATCGTTCAGCTTGTTCCGCAGGCAGATCTCCCAGGCCTGGAGGTAAATGTAGAGCTCCTTCGACAGCTGCGAGTTCCAGCTATAGAGCTTGAGTGCCCGAATGGTGTCGCGGCCGGTCGCGGTCAGGTAACGAGCGAATCGCGGCTGGCTCAACGAGCGGATGCATTGGTCTCGAAGGCGCAGGTCTGTCCAAAGCTCATCTTGCATGCAGCCCGGCCTCGCATTAAATCGAAGGTGTGAGCCTGGGGAACCGGTCACTGCGCCGTCGGTGCACACCCCCCCGGGACGAGCTTCGACCGACCGAACGGCGGGGGCGGATCCGCAAGGGTCCGCCCCTTGCTGTGCGTAACGCTTTCTCGCACACCGCCTGACGCTGCGGCAAGATCGAGAGAGAGAGGCCGCGCGACCTCGACGGACTGGCAACCGTCCCCACGTCGGTGTAACCGCCAAGGACGGGCGCCTTCCGGCCCGCGCCAGGGACCCGCCATGCGCTTCCTCGTGACAGGCACGGCCGGCTTCATCGGCTTCCATCTCGCCCGGCGCCTGCTCCGGGCCGGCCACGAGGTCGTGGGGGTCGACGGGCTGACCGACTACTACGACGTCGCCCTCAAGCAGGCCCGGCTGGCGCAGCTCGCGGCCCTGCCCGGCTTCTCGTCCCACGCCTTCCTGCTGGAGGAGCCCGGCGCCTTCGTGAGCCTGATGGCCGAGGCGCGGCCGGAGGTGGTGGTGCATCTCGCCGCGCAAGCCGGGGTGCGCTACAGCCTGGAGCACCCGGAGGCCTACGTCTCGGGCAACATGGTCGGGACTTTCCAGGTGCTGGAGGGCTGCCGGGCGCATCCGGTGCGCCACCTGCTCTTCGCCTCGACCTCCTCGGCCTATGGCGGCAACCGGGCGGTGCCGTTCCGCGAGACCGACCGGGCGGTCTGGCCGCTCACGATCTACGCCGCCTCGAAGCTCGCCGGCGAGGCGATGGCGCATTCCTACGCCCACCTCTGGAAGATCCCCACCACCGCGTTCCGGTTCTTCACCGTCTACGGGCCGTGGGGCCGGCCCGACATGGCGCTCTTCCTGTTCACCCGAAAAATCCTGGCCGGCGAGCCGATCGAGGTCTACGACCACGGCAGGGCGGTGCGGGACTTCACCTATATCGACGACCTCGTCGAGAGCATCTCCCGGCTGATCGACGCCCCCCCTCCCCTGCCCGGCGCCGCCCCGGTCTCGGCGGCCGATACCCTGAGCCCGGTCGCGCCCTACCGGATGGTCAATATCGGCGGCGGCCGGCCGGTGAGCGTCGCGGCGATGCTCGACGCCCTGGAGGAGGCCCTCGGCCGGACGGCCCAGCGCCACCTGCGCGACCTGCCGCCCGGCGACGTCGAGCGGACGGAAGCGAGCCCCGACCTCCTGCGCGACCTCGTCGGCTACGTGCCGGCGACGCCGCTCGCCACCGGCATCCCGGCCTTCGTCGCCTGGTACCGGGCGCATTACGGCACGGGAGCGTGAGAGGAGCCCCGTCAAATCACCGGCTTGCCAGGGCGGCCGCGACAGTGCTCAATCCGCCCATGCCCCGCAGCCTCGATCCCGAGACCGCGCCCGTTCCCGACGCGGCGCCGCGCCAGACCCGGCGCTACGCCCAGAAGCGCGACGCGATCCTCCACGCCGCCGCCGCCCTGATCAACGAGGCCGGGGTGAAGGGCACGACGCTCGCCGACGTCGCCCGCAGTGTCGGGCTGATGACGAACAGCGTGACCTACTATTACCGCCGCAAGGAGGATCTGGCGGCGGCCTGCTTCCTGCACACGATCGGGGTGCTCGACGGGCTGGTGGCCCGCGCCGAGGCGGCGCCCGACGGGCCGGCGCGGCTCGCCCTCCTCCTCGACCTGATGGTCGCCCACCGGGCCGCGATGGCGGCGGGCGAGGAGCCGGACCTTGCGGTGCTCAACGACGTGCGGGCTCTGCCCGCTCCGCAGGCCGAGAGCGTGTTCTCGGCCTACAACGCGCTGTTTCGCCGCCTGCGTGGCCTGTTCGACGAGGACGGCCTCGACCGGCCGGACCGCAACGCCCGCACCCACCTGCTGCTCTCGGTGCTCCACTCGACCCGGCTGTGGATCGGCCGCTACGAGCCGCGGGACTACGCCCGGGCCGGCGCCCGGATGGGCGACATTCTCACCCGCGGCCTCGCCGCACCGGGCTCCGACTGGCACCCCGCCCTCCTGCCCGAACAGGCGCCGCCGGAGGAGAGCGAGGTCTCGCCCGAGGCGTTCCTGCGCGCCGCCACGATCCTCATCAACCAGCAGGGGTATCGCGGCGCCTCGGTCGAGAAGATCTCCGGCCTCCTCAAGGTCACCAAGGGATCGTTCTACCACCACAACGACAACAAGGACGACCTCGTCGCCAATTGCTTCGCCCGCAGCTTCGCGCAGATCCGGGCGGTGCAGGACGCGGCCGACGCGAAGGGCGGCAGCGGCTGGGACCGGATCTGCACCGCGTCCGCGACGCTGGTGCGCAGCCAGCTCGGGCCGGGCGGGCCGCTCCTGCGCGTCACCGCCTTCAGCGCCCTGCCGGAGGCCCTGCGCACCGAGACAAGGCGCACCATGAACCGCCTGACCGAGCGCTTCGGCTTCTGCCTCGTCGACGGCATGGCCGACGGCTCGGTGCGTCCGCATGATGCCGGCATCGCCGCCCAGCTCGTGTCCAGCATGGTCAACGCGGCGGCCGAGCTGCCCGCCTGGGTGCCGGGGGTGACGCCGGACAATGCGGCGGATCTCTATGCGCGGCCGTTGTTTCTCGGATTGTTCGCGCCGGCGGCGCGGTGACGGAAAAGCCCGATTGGCTTGACGTTGCCCGGAGCTGCTTTCGACCCCACTCGAACGTTCGAGGCTGCATTCCACGATGACCGGAGTTGAACGAGAAGCGGTCTTTTGACCAAGCTTGTCTCAGCCTCCGGTCAGGTGATCGTATTGCTCGGAGAGCGTTGCGAGCCGTGCCAGTGCATCGATACCTTTGACCCAGTGGGCACTATGCGGCGAACTGCCGCAGTGCCGCCTCGATCTTACGCCGGTCGAATGGCTTGCCGAGCACGATCCCGCGTGACGGAAGCCGTGCCGCATCCCATGGCCAGGACGAGATCATCAAAAGCTCGATCGGCGGCCAGCGGTCGCGGATCAGCAGTGCCAGCTCCATCCCGGCGGTCGAGCCGCGCATGTCGAGGTCGGTAAACACGGTGCGGATGTCGGTGCGGGTTTCCAGGATCTGGATCGCCTCGACAATGCTGAAAGCCTCAACGGGTTCGCAACCTGCGTTTTCGACGAACTCGACCAGCGCAATCATCAGGATCGGATCGTCCTCAACAATCAGGACGCGCGGGAGTGCCAGAGGGTAAGACTGACCCATTGACCTAGTGAACCTGAACCTGAACGTCAGCAAGCGGGGCGCGGAACTCAGCCTGTAAGCCCACCGGATCGTAACGGAGGTCGGTCACTCGCGTTCCCACCAGCCCCATGCGGATAAGCTTCGAGCCGAACCCGCCGCGGTTGCTTGGTGGTGTCACTGCCGGGCCGCCGCTCTCGGACCAGTCGAGTACCAGCGTGGGCGCCTTGCCGTCTTCGGTGCGCCAGGTGATGCGCACCTTGCCGGTGCTAGCCGAAAGCGCCCCGTACTTGATGGCGTTGGTCGCCAGTTCGTGCAGCAGCAGTGACAGCGACAGGGCGGCCTGCGGACTGATGTCCATGTCCGGCCCGTCGAGCGCGAACCGGTCCAGGTCCGCCTGCATCGCCAGGACGCTTTCCATGACGTGGCGCATCCGTGCGGCAGTCCAGCTCTTATGCATCAGCACGTCATGGGCGCGCGACAGGGCCAAAACCCGGCGCTCGAACGCCTCGACCGGCTCGCGCTCTGTCACGTTGCGCAAGGTTGAGCTGGCGATGGACTGCACGATGGCGAGGGTATTTTTCAGGCGGTGCGCCAGCTCGTGGTTGAGCACGGCCTGTAACTCTTCGGCGCGCACTCGCGCCACGCCGACCTCAACCCGGTCGGCGACGTTGCGCAGGAACCCAAGCTCCTCCACCGTCCAAACGCGCGGCTGCACATCGTGGACGATGAAAGCCGCGACCGTGCGTCCGCGCTCGCGCACCGGCATGTGGACGAAGGCGTTGATGTCGAACTTCTGCCAAGTGGTCGCGTCTTCCGTGGTGCGCGGGTCCGTGGCCACGTCATTGACGATCAGGGCTTCGCCATGCTGCAGGGATGCGCGGATGTTGCCGAAGTCATCGTAACGGTGCCGACCTTGGACGCTGATCTGACCAGGCGCGGTCCAGTCCGGTTCGATGTCGACGAACTCCACATCGCCGACGATCAGGCCAAAGCCAGCGCGACTCACGCCGAGCGTGCGGCCGACGATCTCGGACGCAGCGCGAGTCATCTCCGGTATGGTTGTGAGGTCGCGTAGACCGTCACCAAGTTGGAGCAGGGCGTTGCGGCGTATCTGGGCGCCGACCTCCTGGGCACGCAAAGCGTCACGCTGCTGAATCGCTCGACGAAGGTCGAGCTGTATCATCACCTGCCGTGCGGCCCGCCGCAGAGCGTCCTGCTGGACCGAGGTCAGCCCCCCGAGGCGCGGCTGATGGTCGATGACGCACAGGGAGCCGATCGTGATGCCGTCCCGGGTGCGCAGGGGTGCGCCCGCATAGAAGCGGATGAACGGCTCGCCAGTGACCAGCGGGTTGGCGGCGGTGCGCGGGTCCGCCAGGAGGTCGGGGATCTGCAAGATGTCCGGCTCGGCCAGGACGAACTTGCAGACCGAGCTGTTGAGGTCGGTTTCGCAGGAGGGAAAGCCGACACGCGCCTTGAACCACTGCCGGTCGCGATCGACCAAGCTGACCAGCGCCACCGGCACCCCGCAGGCCAGTGCAACGAGGTTCACCAGGTCGTCGAACCCCTCCTCGGCCGGGGTGTCGAGAATGTCAAAACCGTCCAGCGCGGCGAGGCGTTGAGGGTCGAGAACGAGGGGCGGGACGGGGTGATTTTCCATTGGGCACAGAATGTTTGTGCGCAGCTCGTACCACGAACCCGACTGCTCTGTCACACCGTCATCCCGATCCCCGACCCGCTTGCGATGCAGATGCTCGCCCGCGATCATGGCCGTGTGCGCCTGCTTCCGACCTGAATTCGGACGTTCGCCTTGGCGATCAGCGAACTACCGCTACCCACCCACAATAGCCGTTGGCACGGTCAAGCCGATCGCGTTTCGCCCGTCACCCACTCCGCCGCCGACAGACAGATCCGCCGCGTCACCCGCCACGAGGCCGCGAAGGCCGGCACCGGCAGGAACTCGAACCGCGAGTGGAAGTTGTGGGCGCCGGTGAAGTAGTTCGGCGTCGGCAGGCCGCGGGCCGAGAGGGCGGCGCCGTCGGTGCCGCCGCGCATCGGGATCTGCCGCGGCGCGATCCCTTCGGCTTTCAGCGCGGCGAAGAGGAGATCGACGGGGCGGTGATCGTCGCCGAGGCTGTCGTGGATGTTGCCGTAGGTGTCGGTGATCCGGCATTCCACCCGGCCGGTCGGGTAGAGGGCGGCGATCTCCGCCGTCACCGCGTGCAGGCGCTCCTTGCGAGCGGCAAAGCGGTCACGATCGAAGTCGCGGATCATCGCCTGCAGGCGGGCCTCGCCGGAATGGGCCTGAAGGCCGTTGAACCAGATGTAGCCCTCGCGGCCTTCCGTGTTCTCCGGCGTCTCGGCGCGGTCGAACCGACCGATGAAGTCGTGCGCCATCAGGACCGGGTTCACCATCACGCCCTTGGCCGACATCGGATGCGCGGCGACGCCGGTGAACACGATCTCGGCGCCCGCCGCGTTGAAGGTCTCGATCACCACCTCGCCGAGGCCGCAGGCATCGATCGTGTAGGCGAAGTCGCAAGGGAAACGCGCAAGGTCGAGCGCCTTGGCGCCGCGCAGGCCGATCTCCTCGTCGGGCACGAAAGCGATCCAGATGTCGCCGTGCGGATCCTCGGGCGTCAGGGTCGCGAGCAGCGTCATCAAGACGGCGATCGCCGCCTTGTTGTCGGCCCCGAGCACGCTGGTCCCGTCGCCGACGATCACGTCCTCGCCGGTATAAGGGGCGATCTCCGGATGCTCGGCGACCCGCAGCCAGATGTCCTGAGCGGCATTGAGGCAGAGGTCGCCGCCGTCGAAGCGCAGGACCTGCGGGCGGATCTCGGGCGAGAGCCCGACATCGACGGTGTCGAGATGGGCGACGAAGCCGATCGGCGGGGCGCCGGGGCGGGTTCCGGGTTTGCGCGCCGTGAGAATCGCGTGCTCGTCGAGCACCACGTCGGAGAGGCCGAGGTCGCGCAGTTCTGCGGCCAAGAGTTCGGCCAGCACGCGCTGGCCCGGGGTGCTCGGCAGGGTGGTGGCGCGGGCGTCGCTCTGGCTCGCCACCGCGAGGTAGCGGAAGAAGCGCTCGATCAGCTGGGCCCGGATCCCCGTCTCGTCCGTCATATCGCGTCGGTCCATCAGGTCAGCGCCACCGAGAAGCCGCGCTGCACGGCCGGGCGCGCCATCAGCGCCTCGTACCAGCGTTTCACGTTCGGGTAATCGGCGAGGTCGACCCGGTGCCGGGCGTGGCGCCAGGCCCAACCCAGGATGGCGAAATCGGCGATCGAGAGGTCGCCGGCGACGAACTCGCCCTCGGCCAGGCGCTTGTCGAGGACGCCGTAGAGCCGGCGCGTCTCCTTCTGGTAGCGCTCGAGCCCGTAGGCGCGGTCCTTCTCGTCGACACCCAGGAAGTGGTGGACCTGGCCCGGCATCGGCCCGAAGCCGCCCATCTGCCACATCAGCCATTCCATGACCTGGACCCGGCCGCGCCCGCTCGCCGGCAGGAAGCGCCCGGTCTTCTCGGCGAGGTAGACCAGGATCGCGCCGGATTCGAACACCGAGATCGGCGCCCCATCGGGCCCCTCCACATCGACGATCGCCGGGATGCGGTTGTTCGGGCTGAGGGCGAGGAAGGCGGGCTCGAATTGCCGGCCCTTGGTGATGTCCACCGGCTCGACCCGGTAGGTCAGCCCCATCTCCTCCAGCGCGACGCTGATCTTGCGGCCGTTCGGCGTGTCCCAGGCATAGAGCTGGATCATTCTGCGCTCCCGTGCGGTGCCGGCCGGACGGTAGAGCGGTTCGGCCGCGGAGTCGCGCCGGTTCTGCGGGGGCCGCGTCACGGCTGGTCCGCTCTCAGGACATGCAGCGCTGTCCGTGAAGACGAAGAGGCAGAGGATCCCTCGAGCAGGCTACAGCTAGGGCACTTTACGATCGGGTTGCAATCACGAAGCTCTCTAGATCTTTGATTTTACCGCATTTTCTTCGACGAACCGGTGCTCACTTCGTCGGAAAATGCTCTAGAGGAATGGACCGTGAGACTGACTTTGCGCAATGTCAAGGGCCGGCCCGACCCGATTGGCGTCCGCGCCCCGGGCGCGAGTGAACGATCGCGCGCGGCATCCGGCATCGGTGAGGCGCGCGGCAGCACCGCCCGCCCCACCCGCACCGTCGATCGATGATACCCGCGATCAATACCCGATGGCGCCGCGCTTGAAGCCGAAGCCCGGGACCTCGCAGCCGCAGGACGAGTTGAGGGGAGCCGGCCGGGTCGGGCAATTGCCGCGGGCCGTGACGCAGATCCGGCCGATGCGGCCGCCGCCATACTCGCCGCGGTAGCGCGGACGTTCGTACTCGTCGCGACGGTAGCGCGGGCGGTCGTAATCGTAGCGTTCCTCGTAGCGGCGGCGCGGGCGGTCGTCGTCGTAGCCGCCGTAGCCGTATTGCGCGAAGGCGGGCGCGACGCCGAGGCCGAGGGTCAGGGCAGCCAGGGCGGCGGTCATCACGGTTCTCACGGGGTCTCTCCTCACGGTTCTCGACGGTCGTGTCGGACCTTGTCTCGCCGGTCACGCTAGGCGTCCCGACATGAACGCCGGCTGAGGCGATTCGGTGCCGTTGCGACAAGCGGCCTTGCCAAGAACCCCTCGCGAAATGAATCCCTCGCGAAATCAACGGTCCCCCGCCATCGGCCGGGCGATGGTTGTCGTCGGCGGGGGCCATCGCTACCTACGTTCAGTATCATTCCGAACAGCGCGGGCCGGCCGCTCGACGGGCCGGCCCCAAGCACAGGGACGCCGACAGTGAAGGACGCGGAGATGGAGCTCCTGAAGCTCGCTGCCCTCGACGCCGACGATCTCGCGGTCATCTCGACCCACCTTCAGGATGCGGTCCTGCGGACCGGAGACCTCGCCTACCTGCCCCGCGAGCGCCGCTTCGCCCTGGTGGCGCGGCGGTTCGACTGGGAAAGTCCCGACGGCGCCCCGCCGCGGCGGCGGCTGACGGGCCTGCATTTCGAGCGGGTGCTCAATGTCCGCTGCCGCAACATTTCTCGCGATGAGCCCGACAGCCCGCTCGAATTGCTGGCCATCACCTTCGAGCCCGGCGAGGCGCCCTCCGGCATCGCGACCCTGGTCTTCTCCGGCGGCGGCGCCATCCGGCTCGAGCTCGAATGCATCGAGGCGGCGATGAAGGATCTGGGCCCGGTCTGGCAGGCCGAGAGCAAGCCGGCCCATCTCGACATGCCCCTCGACGCGGCCTGAATTTTTTGGCAGTCGGCGGGCGAAGTCCCGCCGATCACGAGACCGGATTCCGCATGCAGCGCCTCGATTCCCGCGACCCCGACTTCGAGGCGCAGTTCACCCGCCTGCTCTCGGTCAAGCGCGAGGTGGCGGAGGATGTCGACACGGCGGTCCGCGACATCATCCGCGACGTGGTCGAGCGCGGTGACGCCGCGCTGATCGACTATACGACCCGCTTCGACCGGCTCGACCTGACCCCCGAGACCATCCGGGTCTCGCCCGAGGAGATCGACGCGGCGACGGCGGCGTGCTCGGCGGAAGCCCTCGACGCCCTGAGGCTGGCGAAGGAGCGGATCGAGACCTATCACCGCGCCCAGGTGCCGGCGGATCACCGCGAGACCGACGCGCTCGGCGTCACCCTCGGCTGGCGCTGGACCGCGCTCGAATCGGTCGGCCTCTACGTGCCGGGCGGCACCGCGAGCTATCCCTCCTCGGTGCTGATGAACGCGGTGCCGGCCAAGGTCGCGGGCGTGCCGCGCCTCGCCATGGTGGTGCCGACGCCGGACGGGGTCACCAACCCGCTGGTGCTCGCCGCCGCCAAGCTCGCTGGGGTCGACGAGGTCTTCCGGGTCGGCGGCGCCCAGGCCGTGGCGGCGCTCGCCTACGGCACGGCCACGATCCGGCCGGTCGCCAAGATCGTCGGCCCGGGCAACGCCTACGTGGCGGCGGCCAAGCGCCGGGTCTTCGGCCAGGTCGGCATCGACATGATCGCCGGCCCCTCCGAGGTGCTGATCCTCGCCGATTCCTCCGCCAATCCGGACTGGGTCGCGGCCGATCTGCTCGCCCAGGCCGAGCACGACACGGCCGCCCAGGCGATCCTGGTCACCGACAGCGACGCGCTCGCCGAATCCGTGGCGGCGGCGGTCGAGGGGCAGCTCAGGACCCTGCCGCGCTCCGCGATCGCTACCGCGAGCTGGCGCGATTACGGTGCCATCGTACGGGTGGAACGTCTCGGCGACGCGATCCCGCTGGTCGACCGCCTCGCGCCCGAGCATCTCGAGATCGAATCGGCCGAGGCCGAGGAGCTGGCGGCGCGGGTGCGCAATGCCGGGGCGATCTTCCTCGGCGCCCACACCCCGGAGGCGATCGGCGACTATGTCGGCGGCCCCAACCACGTCCTGCCGACCGCCCGCTCGGCCCGGTTCTCCTCCGGCCTCGGCGTGCTCGACTTCATGAAGCGGACCTCGCTCCTCTCCTGCACGCCCGAGGCCCTGCGGGCGCTCGGCCCCGCTGCCGTGGCCCTCGGCCGCTCGGAGGGGTTGGAGGGCCATGCCCGCTCGGTGGCGATCCGTCTGAACCTTTAATCAGTCCGGCTCATCCTACGTCCGGCTTGCGCGGGGCACCGCGCTCGCCTCTGCTGCACGTCCTGGACAACACCCGGGGAGGAGATCCGATGGCGAGCGAGGCTCCCGATCCGCGACAGCGCCTGGCGGCGGTGACGCTCGACGAGGATTCGATCGGGCGCGGCAACCCCGACCAGGAGCACGAGCGCGCCATCGCGATCTACGACATCCTGGAATCGAACAATTTTCGCGTGGCCAACCACGAGGGCGGCCCCTACGCGCTGGCGCTGGGCCTCGTCGAGAACAAGCTGTCCTTCGCGATCTCCACCGCCGACGGCCAGCCGGTGATGACCCATCTCCTGTCGCTGACGCCGTTCCGCGGCGTGATCCGCGACTACGAGATGATCTGCGACAGCTACTTCAAGGCGATCCGCACCGCCTCGCCGAGCCAGATCGAGGCGATCGACATGGGCCGGCGCGGGGTCCACAACGAGGCGTCCGAGCTGCTGCGCCAGCGCCTGGAGGGCAAGGTGGAGATCGACCACGACACCGCCCGCCGGTTGTTCACCCTGATCTTCGCCCTGCACTGGAAGGGCTGAGCCTTTGTCCGGAAGCCCCCTTCCGGACAGTGCCGCTCCCGCCGGGGCCGATTCGTCGAGGCCGGACCCTGGGCGACCCGATCCACCGAGACCGGGCAAGCGGGTGCAGTCGGTGCTGTTCGTCTGCAACTTCAACGCGGTGCGCTCGGCCTGCGCCGAGGCCCTGGCCCGGCACTATTTCGGCAAGTCGGTCTACGTGCAATCCGCCGGGGTGCGCGGCGGCGAGCCCGCCGACCCGTTCATGATCTCGGCCCTCGACGAGATCGGCATCGACGCCTCGCGCCATCGCCCCCGCACCCTGGCGGAACTGGAGGAGTGGGAGGGTCTGAACTTCGACCTGATCGTCTCTCTCTCGCCGGAGGCCCATCACGCGGCGCTCGAACTCACCCGGACGGTGGCGGCCGAGGTCGAGTACTGGCCGACCCCGGACCCGACGGTGTCGCAAGGCTCGCGCGAGCAGCGGCTCGACGCCTATCGCGACGTGCGCGATGGGCTGGGGTTTCGCATCCGGCAGCGGTTGCGGTGAGGATGAAATCCTCCAAGCCGTTCCGATCGTTCGGTCTTTCCCAGCCTCCACCTCATCCTGAGGTGCGAACGGAGTGAGCCTCGAAGGAGGCCTCCAGAAGTCTCCGAGCGAGCTGGAGAGCCCTCCTTCGAGGCCGCTACGCGGCACCTCAGGATGAGGTTGCGGGTGGGATCAATCGAGCGACACGGGCGGACGGATGTCTACAACCCCAGAGCCCGGCCGGCCGCCACCACCCCCAGCCCTGCCAGCACCGCCGCCAGCTCGAACCGGGTCAGCGCCATCACGCCGGCGGCGGTGACGAGGCCGAGCAATCCGGGCAGGCCGGCGGACAGGCCGGTGGGGAGCGCCGTCGCCACCACGATCGAGCCCGGCAGGGCGCGCAAGCCGCGCTCGACCCGCGGGGTGAGCCGCACCCGGCTCATCAGCACCACGCCGGAGGCCCGGCAGAGATAGGTGACGAGGGCGAGCGCCAGGATGGCGATCCACGGGCCGGCCGGACTGGCGAGGACGGCGTCGATCATCGCGCCGCCCCGTCATCGACGAGGAGGCCGGTGACGAGGCCCGCCGCGGCGCCCGCCGCGATGAAGGCGTAGCCCGGCACCAGCCGCTGCACCAGGAGCGCGACGAGGCCGGAGGCGAGCCACGGCAGGGCCGGCCGCACCCCGCGCCAGAGCGGCGCCAGCATCGCGGCGAAGAACACCGGCAGGATCATGTCGAGGGCGTAGGCCCGGGGCTGGGTCACCAGGGCGCCGGCAAGGTGGCCGGCCGCCGTCGAGGCGACCCAGAGCGGCCACAGGCCGATGCCGGAACCAAACAGCACCCCGAGGTCGCGCCCGCCCTCGGCGCGGTGGCGGACGCCGATGAGCCAGCTCGCATCGACGAGCACGAACAGCGTCATCGCGGTGCGCCAGAGCGGCGTGCCGCGCATCCAGGGCTGGATCGTGGCGCCCATCAGGATCATGCGGGCGTTGATGAGCCCGGTCACCGTCATGGCGGCGAGGAGCGCGCTCAGGGTCCAGGGCTGGCCCCAGACCTCGAGCGTCACCATCTGGGCCGAGCCGGCATAGACGAGGGCGCTGGCGCCCATGGCCTCCGCGAGGCTCACGCCGCGCTGGGCCGCCGCGGCCCCGAAGGCCGCGCCGAACACCGCGATGCTGGGCCAGAGCGGCAGGCTGAGCCGGATGCCCGTGAGGATGCCGGCACGGGTGAACGGCGCGGCGGATGTGGGGGACATGGGGTGCGAGAGAGCGTGTCGGCAGCGGGAGCCCCGTCTGTCGCGCACCGGTTCGGTGGGCGTCAATCCGCGGATCCGCCTGCCAGGGTTGCGGGAGCCGCGACCGCGATCACCCCCGCCAAGGTTGACGAAACCTCACCGTGACGCATCGATGCGCCGTTTCCACGTGAAACAGCCGCGCCCGTCACCGCGGCAGCGGCAGCACGATGACGACCTGGCGCTCGTGGCGGGTCTCGGTGACGGTGGTGACGGCGTGCAGGTCGTAGGCGAGCATCCGCTCCAGCATCTCGCCGCGCAGGCTCCCGCCGCCGCCCGCCATCACCGCGTTGCCACGCCGCGCGCGCTCGCGCCAGATCAGGGCGAGGTGGGTCGGCGTCGTGGTCCAGGTCGCCGCGATCCGGTCGTGGCCGTCGAGCACCGCGCTCAGAACCAGCTCGTGCAGGGCGAGCCCGAGCTTCTCGGCCATCTCGACCGGCAGCCGCACCGGCGGGCCGGCGAGCTCGCTCGGCTCCGGCAGGGCGTGGGCCGACAGCTCGTCCCGGATCAGCACCTCCAGGGCGACGCCGCTCAGCGGTTCTCGCGAGACCTCGGCCTGGATGCGGGCCATGGCGGCCAGGCGGTCGTCGACATAAGCGACGACGTCGTCGGCCGTGACTGCCGTGTCGGCGATGCGGCGCACGATGCCGCGGGTCACCGCGAGGTTGTTTCGACCCTGGCGCTGCAGCTCGTGGATCAGGCGCGTCTGCGCCTCGCGCATCTGATGCAGGGCGTGGATGTCGGTCGAGGTGCCGAACCAGGCGACCGGCCGGCCGTCGCCGTCGCGCCGGGGCGTGGCGCGGGTGGAGAACCAGAGGTGGGACTCGCCCTCGATGCCATCCGACGAGTGGCGCCGCAGGCGATGCTCGATCGCCAAGACGCCCTTCCTGGACGCCGCCTGCCAGGCCTGGAGCGTGCGCGCGCGGTCCTCCGGATGGACGGCATCAAGCCAGCCGTAGCCGCGGCTGGAGGAAGGGCTCTGCCCGGTGAAGGCGGCCCATTGCGGGCTCGCCCAGATCCAGTCGCCGAGCGGGTTCGCCTGCCAGACAAGGTGCGGGATGCTCTCGACCATCCGGCGGAAGTCGGGCGCCTCCCCCTCCTGCCGGGCCACCTCCTGCCCGACGGCAGTCTCACGCCTCATTGGAATCGAGGTGCCGCCCTTCGCGGCCCAGATGGAGGTAGTTCGGGTTGAACTGCACCGCCCGTTGCAGCGCCTCGAGCCGGTGGATGGTGAGCTCGCGGCCTCGCAGGGAGATCAGCCCGACGCTGCGCAATTCTTGCAATGTGCGGTTGACGTGCACCACCGACAGCCCGATCGTGTCGGCGATCTCGGCCTGCGTCAGGGGCAATTCGCAGGTCGTGCCCTGGGTGAGCCCGACGGCGCGCAAGCGGACATAGAGTTCGCAGAGCAGGTGGCCCAGGCGCTCGAAGGCGGTGCGCTGGCCGATATTCACCGTCCATTCGCGCTGGATCGCCGCCGCCACCAGGGCTTCCCAGCACAGGGCCTGCGACAGCCGGGCGTGTCCCGCTGTGAGCTGGCGCATGGTCTCGGTGGGGATCTCGGCCAGGGTCACGGCGGTGACGGTACCGATCGAGTGGTCCATCTCACCCAGGATCGAGACGTTTTGGTCGCACAGATCGCCCGGCAGCAGATAGGCGATGATCTGGCGGCGACCGTCCTCAAGCGTCTTGTACCGGCAGGCCCACCCGTCGAGGATCAGGTTCACGCCCTGCGGAAGATCACCTTCGTGAACGATGTCGTCGCGCGAGCGGATGCGGCGCGTGCGCTGGCGCGACGCCTGATCGAGCGCGTGCTTATCATCGAAGGACAAGCTCGCGAAGTGCTCGAGCTTGCGAATGAGAAACTCAGCCAAAGCACCCCACCGCCCTACTTGACACCTGTTCTAACACATTTGTGTTCAAAGTTTTCTAACAAAAGTTAATATCGAATTTCGGACCGAACTATTTTTGACTAATTGATTGTGGCCTTCCCCAATCGTCGACGCTCGCTACACCCAATGGAGCTGTCGGCGGGCCGCTGCCGGGTCCCACCGGAACCGGACCGGTATTGCGGTCCGGGCGGGTGGGCGGAGTGTTGCGGTCTCACAACATCAGGATCGGAAGTGGAAGCTCGGCCACAGAGCGGGGATTGTGATCCGCGGCCGGATAGGCAGTTTTGGCGGCGAGGGCGGCTCCTGAAGCGCGAGGCGGCGATGATGTCACGGGCGATGCACGATCGACCCGGCGGGCCGGCTCCCGCCATCCTGGCCCCGGTCCGGCAGACCGGTGATGCGGGCCGCGCGGCCGTGCCCTTGGCGGCATTCCTGTCCCCCGGCCTGCACGCCGCGTTCGACGGCTGCCTGGCCGAGGCACTGCCGGCGGATCTCGCCGACCTCCTGGGGCGGCTCGACCGTTCCGGAGGCGCACCGAAGCCGGGATCCCCGCGCGACCGCGATGCGGCCGTGCGCTGCCCCCGCAATCCCGATTCCTTCAAGCGTTCGTAGAGTGACCATGAGCGAAATCGCCGCCGAAACCACCCGCGTCGTCGCCTTCCCGCAGGCCGTGGCCGCGACCCCCGTCGACGAGAACACCGCTTCGATGATCGAGGTGCTGCAGGAGCAGCTGCGCCTCGCCCGCGAGGGCAAGCTGCGCTCCGTCGCGGTGGTGTCGGTCTCCTCCGACGGCGGGGCGGTCGGCACGCAATGGTCCTGCACCCACGGCGACATCACCAGCCTGATCGGCAAGCTGACGGTGCTGACCCACGACATGATGGCCGCCCGCAAGTGAGCGGCCCCGGAAGGTAAGGCGGCTCGTGACGGTGACCGTCTCCCGCCGGTAGCGTCATCCGGGACGGGATTCGCCCGTCCCGCCGGCCGGCCACGATCCGGCCGCCGCGTCAGCCGCGGCTGAGCCGATGGGCGTTGGCCCGGACCTTGCGGCGATAGTCCCGCACCACCCGCTCGGCCGTGCCGCCGGTGGCGAGCGTCATCGCGGCCTCCGCCGCGGCCTCCATCTTCTCCGCCACCATGCGCTGCGCCTCGGCCTGGGCCGCCTCGCCGCCGCGCGAGAGCTTGGCCAGCCGCAGGGCGACGACCGTCTGGGCTTCGAGCCCGAGGCGGACGGTGTCGAAGCCGAGGCGCAGCCAGGAATCGTACATCGCGGGATGTCTCCGAGAACGGGTCGTGAGCGGGATAATCGGCCGCCCGGCGGACGAACGCCGCAACGGCCGCGGTGTTTCCGTCGAGGAAGCGGGAAAAATCAGGGAATCGCACCCTGCGGCAGCATGAGGCCGCCGGGTGTCCGCGAGGGCGCGCCCTCGGGGGCCGCGGCATTCTCGCGCTTCGGCTTCGCCGCCCGCTTGGCAGTCGCCTTCGGCGCCTCGGCGGACGGATCGGCCCCCTCGGCCTGGGGCCCTTCCGGCTTCGGGGCGTCCGCCTTCCCGATCTTGCTCTTCGGGGCGCCCTTGCGGGCGGCGGGGACGGGCTTTGGCGCCTTCGGCTCGGCCACCTTCGGGGCGTCGCCGCAGGCCTGGAAGGCGAGTTCGGCCAGAACCTGGCTGCCGTCGTCGGCGACGATGCGCAGGGTCGGCGGCAGGGTGTCCGGGCTGCCGGCCCACTGGATCGTCGCGCCGTTCTGCGCCTCCAGGGCGGCCGGCGAGGGCCCGCGGCGCAGGCCCGACAGGTCGGGGCCGTAGGCGGTCGCGAGCTTGTTGCGGATCACCACCTGCAGCACCTGCACGGTCTCGGGCGAGAGCGGCCGCAGCGGGTTGCTCCAGGTCATGGTGCCCTGCCGGGTGACGAACAGGCGAAACCCCTTGGCCCCCGCGAATTCGGGCGCCTGTGGCGGCGGGCAGGCCGGCACGGCGTCGCCGGGCACGGCACGGGCGGTAAGGCTCGAGGGGACAGCCGAGAGGGCGGCCAGAAGGACAGCCTGCACCGCGGCACGCTTCACCGGAATTCTCCGTCGCGCTTGGAAGGATCGAACCTGGAAGAGTCGAACCTGCGGTCGCCGGGCTCGGGCAGGCCGGGCTCCGCCGGGTCGTGGTCGATGGTCATGCCGCCGCGCGGGCGGAGCCTCGGCGCGTCGGGCGCTTCCAGCCGCTCGGGGTCGGCGCGCGGCGGCGCCGGCCGGCGCGAAGCCTCATCGAGGAGGCCGGCGAGGTCCTCGTCGAAGTCGCGAAACAGCTCGTCGCCCCGGTCCTCGAGCTCCTGCTCGTGCGGGAGCCGCAGGGGCGGACGGCGGCCGCGGCCCTGCGCGAACACGAGCACCAGGCCGACGAACACCAGGGCTGCCGCGGCAGCCAGAATCACGATCATTTCCATCGTGATGCCAGCCTTAGAGCATTTCCGGCGACCTGTCCGGTCGCACAGCGACGATCGCGCATGCAATGACGGCGTCCGCCCGCGGCTTCACCAAGCCCCCCGCGTCAGGCCGGCAGGTAGCCCGCCTCGCGCAGGCCCGCCTCCACGGCGACGAGCAGGGCGCCCTCCTCCGGCGACGTCCCGGACCCCTCCTCGGCCTCGGACTCGGGGATCGCCCGCCCCGGCGCGCTCGCCGATCAGCCCGCCGGGCAGGGAGGGCCCGACGCGGGTTGTGGCCGCCTCCAGGGCAGTTCCGATCGACATCATGGCGCGTTGCTCCGCGAACCGGCATCTTCGGGCCGGCCAGTATGAGACGGCGAGACAATCTTAACCATTGCGTGGGCGTCACCGGGGACGATTCCGGACCGGGCTGTGTCTTCGCGGCCGCAAGGCCCGCGCGCCTCGCCGCCCAGGCGCGCCCAGGCCGGCGCGCGGCCTATATGCGCCGCGGAACGCTCCTTGCGTCACGGCATCCAGGCGCGAGCCCGCGCGCCGCTCGATCCGGACGGTGATCCGGCACAGGACGAAGCGATCCGATGGACAGGCACCCAGGTACCGACCCCGATTCCGACCGCCACGGTTCCGAGTCCCGCTCCGCCGCGACCCTCGAGGCGGACCTGCTCGGTCTGGTCGAGGAGGCGCGCCACCAGGCGAGCCAGGATCCGTTCCGCAATCCCGTCCTGACCGTCGCGCTGGCGATCAGCCGGCTGTTCGACCGGGACGAGATCGGCGAGGACGACCTCGCGGGCCTGTTCGTGCGCCTGCGCGCCCAGGCGCTGGAGGCCCGGGCGGCGCGGCTGCGGGCCTATCTCGGCCTCGGATCCGAGCCGGATTCCTCCGCCGCGACCGAGGCCGTGGCGGCGGCCGCCCTCGGCGATCCGGAGATGGGCTTCGAGGCCGCCCGCACCCGGGTCGAGCGCACGCGCTTTGCCGCCGTCTTCACCGCCCACCCGACCTTCGGCATGCCGAAGGCGGTGGCAAAGCTCCTGGCCGAGGCCGCCTCCGAGCCCGACCCGGCGGCGCGGCGGGCGCCGGTCGCGGCCGCCGCCGCGCTCTCGGCCCGGGCCGACCCGGTGATCACCCTCAACGACGAGTTCGACCAGGCCCGCCACGCGGTCCAGCACGGCCGCGCCGCCCTCGATCGCCTGAACGAGGCGCTGCTCCGGGCCGCCCGCGAGCGCTGGCCGGATCGCTGGAGCGACCTCGTCCCGATGCCCATCGTCATCGCCTCCTGGGTCGGCTGCGACACTGACGGGCGCACCGATATCGGCTGGTGGGACACCCTGCGCTACCGGCTCGAATCGAAGCGCACCCAGCTCGACCGGGTGCTGTCCCAGCTCCCCGACGATCCCGCGGCGGAGCCCGCGCGGCGCCTCGCCGAGGAGGCGCGGGCGGCGGTGTTGCGCCAGCTCGCGGTGGCGCCGAAGCTCGGCGACCAGCCGGGGCTCGAGGCGGTGCACCGTTTCGCCCTGGCGCTGATCATCGAGCGCGACCGGGCCCAGACCGCGGCCGGCCCCCTCCTCGCCCTGCTCGACCGGGCGGTGGCGGAGGCCGCCGACGACGAGGCGCGCCTGAAGCTCTGCGTGCTGCGGGCGGGCGTCGCCGCGCACGGGCTCCAGAACGGCCTGCCGCATTTCCGGCTCAACGCCAGTCAGGTTCACAACGCCGTGCGCCGGGCGCTCGACCAGGAGGGCGATCCGACCGACCCGGCCCAGCGCCGCTCGCACCTCGCCTCGATCAACGCTCTCCTCGACGCGGTCGCGGCAGTGCCGGTGGATTTTGGGGCGCTCGCCGCCGAGCGCGCCTCGGCCGCCCGGCTGATGATGACGATCGCCCAGATCCTCAAGCACGTCGACGGCTCCCACCCGGTCCGCTTTCTGATCGCCGAGACCGAGACCGGCTACACCCTGCTCGCCGCGCTCTGGCTCGCCCAGCATTTCGGCATCGGCGACAAGGTCGAGATCACGCCCCTGTTCGAGACCGCCTCGGCGCTGGAGCAGGGCGTGCACGTGATCGAGGATGCGCTCCGCTCGCCCCACTGGCGCGCCTATCTCAAGCGCATCGGGCGCCTCGTCGTGCAGTTCGGCTACTCAGATTCGGGGCGCTATGTCGGCCAGCTCGCCGCCACCTTCTGGATCGAGCGCCTGCGCTTCCGCATCACCGAACTGATGGCGGCGCACGACCTCACCGACATCGAGCTCGTGATCTTCGACACCCACGGCGAATCGATCGGCCGGGGCGCCCACCCGACGAGCCTCGCCGACCGCCTGGCCTACCTCGCCCCCGACCATGCGCGCCGGCGCAACCGCGAGGCCGGGATCCGCACCAGCCTCGAATCGAGCTTCCAGGGCAGCGACGGCTACCTGCTGTTCGGCACGAAGGCGCTGGCCGAGGCCACGGTCGCGCGCATCGGCGAGCACGTCTACAGCCGGCTCCAGCCCGCCCCCGATCCGATCTACGCCGAGGCCGACTTCGCCACCGAGTTCTTCACCGGCGTGCGCCAGGACATGGAGACGCTCGTCAACGATCCGGGCTACGCGGCCTTGCTCGGCACCTTCGGGCCGAACCTGATCGACCGCACCGGCTCGCGCCCGGTGGCGCGGCAATCCGACGGCGGCGGGCCGGTCGCCATCACCCATCCGCGCCAGATGCGGGCGATCCCCAACAACGCGATCCTGCAGCAGCTCGGCTTCCTGGCGAATTCCCTGCACGGCGTCGGGCGGGCCGCCGGCCGGGCGCCGGACCTGTTCGTCGAGATGCGCGAGCGCTCCGAGCGCTTCGCCCGTGCCTTCCGGCTGGTGCAGGAGGCCACCGCCGTCGGCGACCTCGACGTCCTGCGCGCCTATATCGACACCCTCGACCCGTCGGTCTGGCTCGAGCGGGCGCGCCGCGCCACGAGAGACGGGCGGCGCGAGGAGATCGTCGCGGTCGCCGCCGCCCTCGACCGGCTCAACCTCGCGCCGCACCTGCGCCGCCTGTTCGGCCGGCTGACGCAGGACCACCTGATGCTGCACACGGTGGCCCCCGACCTGCCCGGGATGACGCCGCGGCTGGCGCTCCTGCACGCGTTGCGCCTGGCGCTGATCCATCGGATCTGGTTCCTGGCGGTGCACATCCCGGGCTTCCGGCCGCAGAACGGCATCACCCGCGAGGCCCTGATCGAGCGCATCCTGCGCCTCGACGTCGAGAGCTGCCTGAAGCTCCTCGACGACATCTTCCCGGTGACCCCGGACCCGACGCTCGGCCTCAATTTCGGCGAGCCGGCGGGGCCGCGCGGGGTGGGCACCTACGAGGCCGAGCACCGCACCCTGTTCGCCCCGATCCGCCGCCTGTTCGTCCTCGTGCGCGAGATCAGCGGCATGATCCAGCACGAGGTGGGGGCGTTCGGGTGACGGTGTCGCGTGCCGAGAGTTGCCTGCGAGGGCGGACCGACGTGACACCCTCCTCGTCATCCCGGGGCCGCGCAGCGGAACCCGGGATCCATAACCGCCGAGGGTTCAGGACGAGGCGGAGCGCTGGTCGCGCCGTTCGGCACTGTCAGCGGTTATGGATCCCGGGTTCTCGACTTCGTCGAGCCCCGGGATGACGATGAGGGTTTTACATCGGTCTGCCCGCACAGATCAGGCTCTCAGGATCGACGACCGCGGGATATTGTTGGCTCTACGCTACTATCTTGTACCATGTTGCAACGCGATCGGATGGAGATCCAGGATCGACGCGGGGGCCGCGATCGTCAGGGCTTCGCCCAGATCCCGAGCTTGCCCGTCCGCGCGTGGCGCTCGGCCTCGACGAGGTCCGGCGTCGCCTCGGGCGTCGCGCGGCCGCCGCCGTTGTAGAGCACCACCTCGGAGAGGTCGTGCCCGTCGACGGTGCAGATCCAGGCGGTCTTCGCCGGGCTCGGCTGGCAGTTCACCGGGCGGCCGCCGAGATAGCCCGTGAGGTCGCCCGCCTGCGCGCCCCTGGCCGCCTCGACGCCGTAGAGGCGCAGGGTCCGGCCGCCGAGCCGCAGGGTCGCGGTGTCGAGCACCTCGGCGACGCCGGCGACCGGGCCGGCGGCCTCCGGCACCAGGGCGCCGGTCTCCACGGGCTCGCGCTTCGCCTCAGGACTCTTCGCCTCAGGATTCTTGATGTCCGGCGCGGGCTTCGCCTCGGCAGTTTTCCTCTCGGCCGGCTTCGTCTCCGCGGGCTTGGTCTCGGCCGACCGGCTCCGACCCGCCGCTTGTCCGGCTCCTTGCGCGGGCGCCTGGGCGATTGCGGCCTCGCGCGCAGGCTCCTCGCCGCCGCGGAGCAGGGCGTAACCGACGCCCAGCACAGCGAGCCCGCCGAGGACCGCGTAGACCGGGCGGCGGGACGAGCCGCGGCCGGGGAGCGGCTGCGGCCGGGCGAGCCCGGGCTTCAGCCCCTCGCCGGGCGGGACCGGCGGCACCGGAACCGGCGCGGCGGCCGGGGCTTCCGGTTCCCGCGCCGACGGGCGCAGGCGCGCGGCGAGCCCGCTCAGCGCATCCTGCCAGCGCGAGGCGGGGGCGGGG
>NZ_JBEXZS010000025.1:0-46176 GCF_040593685.1 Methylobacterium sp. EM32
TCCGGCACCACCGCGATCGTCTTCGATGCGCCGACGGTCGCGGCGGTCGACATCCGCGGCGGCGGGCCGGGCACGCGGGAGACCGACCTGCTCGATCACGGGACGCGGCTCCTCCGCGGGTGGCGGCGGTGGCGGCAGCGGGTCGTGGGGAGCGGGTTCGTGCGGCGGAGACTCGTGCAGGTCGGGCCGATGGGGCTCGGGCTCGCGGGCAACCGGCTCGTGCGAGAGCGGCTCATGCGGGGCAGGCTCATGCAGGACCGGTTCCTGCCGCCCTGCCGCCAGGTCCGGATCCTCGGCCCGGGTCAGGCGCAGCTCGCTCGCCGCCAACCCCACGGCCGCGCCCGCGGCACCGGCCGCCAGCGCCGCGCCGCCGTTGACGCCCGCCGGCTCGGTCGGGCGCGGCGCGGGTACCGGCGGGGCCGGGAACGGGATCGGCGGCAGAACGGGCTCGCTGCGGGTGGCCCGAACCGGCGCGGCGAGGGTCTCGGTCGAGGCGGTGTCCGCCGCGACGATCCGCTCGGCCGCGGGGCGCGCTGCCAGCGCCCGCTCGATGCGCGCGAGCCGCGCCACCGCGGCGGTGATCCCGAGCAGCACCGCGCCGCCGCTCGCCCCGACCGTGCCGGCAATCACCATGGTCCAGCCCACCTCGAGCCGCACGAAGGGAATGCCCTGCACCATCGCGGCGAGACCGCCGATCAGCATCAGGAGGGCGAGCACGGTCAACGCGACGATCATCGGATTCTCGGACTGGCGACGGGACGCAGGCTGAGGGGGCAGCCGAACGGGCGGGACCGGGGCCTCGCGCCCCGCCCGCTACGGCCCAGATTTAGGGGCAGCGCCCGCTTTTGCAAAATCGCCCCGCTTTGCGCGGTCGCCAAAGCCCGGCAAACGGCCAAAACCTGGGATGCGGGCACCGCAACGGGCCGGCGGCGTTGCCGCCGGCGGGCGGCCGACTTAGGTAGACGCGGGTGCCGCGGCGGTGCCCCCGAGGCCTCGCCGCGTTGACCCCATGCGATCCGGAGACACGCCGATGGCCTTCACGCTGCCCGAACTCCCCTACGCCTACGACGCGCTGCAGCCCTACATGTCGAAGGAGACCCTGGAGTTCCACCACGACAAGCACCACAAGGCGTATGTCGACACCGGCAACAAGCTTCTCGAGGGCTCGGAGCTCGCCGGCAAGAGCGTCGAGGAGGTGGTGAAGGCCTCCTACGGCCAGAACCAGCCGCTCTTCAACAACGCCGGCCAGCACTACAACCACATCCACTTCTGGCAGTGGATGAAGCCGAATGGCGGCGGCGCGATCCCGGGCGCGCTGGAGAAGAAGATCGCCGAGGATCTCGGCGGCACCGACAAGTTCAAGGCTGACTTCATCCAAGCCGGCGTGTCGCAGTTCGGCTCCGGCTGGGCCTGGCTCGCGGTGAAGAACGGCAAGCTCGAGATCATGAAGACCCCCAACGGCGAGAACCCGCTGGTCCACGGCGCCAAGCCGATCCTCGGCGTCGACGTGTGGGAGCATTCCTACTACATCGACTACCGCAATCGCCGTCCCGACTACCTCAAGGCGTTCATCGAGAACCTGGTGAACTGGGAGCACGTCGAGAAGATGTACGGCGAGGCGATCGCCTGATCGACGCGGCACGATAGTCTATCGATAGCCCCCTCCCCGCCCGGGCGAGGGGGCTTTTCTTTGTCGATGGCTGTGCCGCGCGGAGTGGATACAACGTTTCCACATTTCCATGTCATCCCGGGGCTCGACGAAGTCGAGAACCCGGGATCCATGACCGCTGAGGTATCCCGGAGAGGCGGACAGCGTTCAGTTTCGTCCTGAATCGTCGGCGGTTATGGATCCCGGGTTCCGCTGCGCGGCCCCGGGATGACAGGGAGGGTTTCACCTCGGGTCGAGCAGATAGGCAGGGGCGGGATCCGGCCCCGGCACCAGCCGCAGACCCTCCCGCTCCAGGAAATCCCCGAAGCGCGCCGATCCGAGATAGGCGAGTTCCAGCGGCCGGCTCGCCACCACCGGATCGAGGGCCCTCAAGGCCTCGTCGATCTCGCCGGGATGGCACATCACCACCGGGGCAGGCCCGAGCGCGCGGAAGCTCGCCTCGAAGGACTCCGCAAACCCCTCCCCCTCCGCGAAGTCCGAGAAGCCGGAGAAGCCGCGATTGGCGGAGAACCCCGCCCGCCGGACGGCCGACCCGAATCCGAGGCCGAGCCCCGCCACGACCATCGCCTTGCGCGCCTGCCGCCGTGCCCGGATCGCCCCCAGGGTGTCACCCGGGTCACGCAGCCAGCCCCGCCAGCCCCGCGCCGACAGCGCCGCCAGGAGCGCGCTCCGCACCCCCGGCAGGACGTGGACGTGCTGGTGCCCGTCGATGAAATCCGGCAGGCGGCCCATCGCCGCCTCGAAGGCGTCGAGCTGGCGCTCGATCTCGGGGCGGACATCCGCGGGCTTCAGCTTTCCCGACAGGGCGAGCCGCAACAGGTGCCCGAGGGGCGGCAGGCGCCCGATCGGCGCGAGCCGCGGGAGCGGGCCGAGGGGTTCGCCCGTGGTGAGGGTCAGGTGGAGCCCGAGGCCGACCGTGCCGGCGAGCTCCCTCAAGGCCGGCGCCGCCTCCGGGAAGGCCGGGATGTTGGTCATCGCGCCGGTGGCTGATATGCGCTTCATCCGCGCCAGCGCGAGGATGCCCCGGCTGACGCCCGGGCTCAGGCCGTAATCGTCGGCGCAGAGCACGACCGGGCGCCGTTCAGGAAGCATGG
The DNA here is from genome assembly GCF_040593685.1 of Methylobacterium sp. EM32. Classification (NCBI taxonomy): domain Bacteria; kingdom Pseudomonadati; phylum Pseudomonadota; class Alphaproteobacteria; order Hyphomicrobiales; family Methylobacteriaceae; genus Methylobacterium; species Methylobacterium sp. EM32. The sequence goes on from NZ_JBEXZS010000025.1 coordinate 2,764, forward strand.
CTTAGATCTCGCGCTCGAACCGCCGGTGCCTGCACCGGCCTGATCACCGACAGCCGCCGGCCCGCGCCGGGGGCGCGACACCGAAACGAGGGACAGCACCGTGGAGCTGTTCAGACACCCCGAGCCGGTCGACCTGAGCGTCGTCATACCGGTCTTCAACGAGAGCGCCAACGTCGCGCCGCTGCTCGCCCGCCTCACACCGGTCCTGGAGCGCCTGACGCCGTCCTGGGAGGTGGTGTTCGTCGACGACGGCAGCCGCGACGACACCGCCGCGGTGGTCGCTGCCCACCACGCTGCCGAGCCGCGCATCGGCGCGGTCTCGTTCAGCCGCAACTTCGGCAAGGAGATCGCCATCGCGGCCGGCCTCGACCATGCCGAGGGCCGCGCCGTGGTGATCATGGATGCCGATCTCCAGCACCCGCCCGAGCTGATCGCGACCTTCTGGGAGCGCTGGCAGGAGGGCAACGTGATGGTCTACGCCCAGCGCACCGACCGCGACGACGAGAGCGCGATGCGGCGCGGCTTCGCCCGGCTGTTCTACCGGCTGTTCGCCCGCTTCGGCGAGATGCCGCTGCCCGAGGGAGCCGGCGACTTCCGGTTGATCGACCGCAAGGGCGTCGAGGTGCTGCGCTCGCTCCCCGAGCGGGCCCGGTTCTCGAAGGGGCTGTATTCCTGGATCGGCTTCCGCTCCGTCGGCGTGCCCTACCAGGTCGAGGAGCGCCAGCACGGCAGCTCGAAATGGAGCTTTCGCAAGCTGTTCCGCTTCGCCTTCGACGGCATCACCTCGTTCTCGACCGTGCCTTTGCGGGTCTGGACCTATCTCGGCGGCGCCATCGCCACGGTGGCCTTCCTCACCGCGCTCTACTTCATCGCCGACACCCTGCTGCGCGGCCCCGACGTACCGGGCTACGCCTCGCTGATCGTCTCGGTGATGTTCTTCTCCGGGGTGCAGCTGATGTCGCTCGGCATCATCGGCGAGTATATCGGCCGCATCTTCGCCGAGGTGAAGCGGCGCCCGCTCTACGTCGTCGCCGAGCGGATCGGCCCGGCGGCGGCGGGCCACGACCGGCTGGTGCGGGACGACCGCCGGGCCGGCCGGCGGGCGCGCTATTCCGGCGCCGCGTGAGGCGTCTCGGTTCCGGTTCCGCTAAAATTCCTGTGCTAATGACCGCCGCATGATTCGCAGCATCCTCTCGGTCGGCGGCTGGACGCTGGTCTCGCGGGCCACCGGCTTCCTGCGCGACGTGGTCATGGCCGCCGTAATGGGCGCCGGCCCGATCGCCGACGCCTTCGTGGTAGCGTTCCGGCTGCCGAACCACTTTCGCGCGATCTTCGGCGAGGGCGCCTTCAACGTCGCCTTCGTGCCGACCTACGCCGCGCTCGACGCCGAGGCCGGGGCGGCGCGCGCCTTCGCCGACCGGGTCTTCACCCTGATGCTGCTGGTGCAGGTGGCGCTGCTCGCGCTCGCCCTGCCGCTGATGCCGGCGATCGTGCGGGCGCTCGCCCCCGGCTTCGCCGACGAGCCCGAAAAATTCGCGCTCGCGGTGACGCTCACCCGCATCACTTTCCCGTACCTCCTGTTCATCACCCTGGTGACGCTGCTCTCCGGGATTCTCAACGCCCGCCGGCGCTTCGCGGCGGCTGCCGCCGCGCCGGTGCTGCTGAACGTCTCGCTGCTGGCCGCGCTCGCTCTCGCGTTCCTGTTCCCGAATGCCGGTTACGCCGCCGCCTGGGGCGTCGCGGTGTCGGGCGTGCTGCAATTCCTCCTGGTCTGGGCCGATGCCAGGCGGGCCGGCCTCGCGCCGTCCCTCGTGCGCCCGACCCTGCAGGATGCCGGCATGCGCCGCTTCTTCCGGATGCTGGGCCCGGCGGTGATCGGCTCGGCCGGCGTGCAGATCGCGATGTTCGCCGACACGATCATCGCATCGTTCCTGCCGACCGGTGCGGTCTCGGCGCTCTACTACGCCGACCGGCTCTACCAGCTGCCCTTCGGGGTCATCGGCATCGCCGCCGGCACGGTGCTGCTGCCGGAGATGAGCCGGCGCATCGCCGCGAAGGACGAGGGCGGCGCCCACGCGGCGCAGAACCGGGCCACCGGCTTCTCGCTGGCCCTCTCGGCGCCGTTCGCGGTCGCGTTCCTGCTGGTGCCGGACCTGATCATGACGGCCCTGTTCCAGCGCGGCGCCTTCGACGCCGAGGCGGCTGCCCGCTCCGGCGCGGTGCTGGCGGCCTACGGCCTGGCGCTGCCGGCGGCGGTGCTGATCCGCTCGATCGTGGCGAGCTTCTACGCCCGCCAGGACAGCCGCACACCCGTTCTTGCTTCGCTCACCGCGGTCGCCGTCAACGTGCTCCTGAAGGTGGTGCTCACCGGGCCGCTCGGGGTGATGGGCTTGGCGCTCGCTACCGCCGCGGGCGTCTGGGTCAACGTGCTGATCCTGTTCTGCCTCGCCTATGGCCGCGGCTGGACCGCGCCGAGCCGCACGCTGATCGTCACCGCCTGCGGGGTGCTCGCCGCCTGCGCGGTTCTGGCCGCCTGCACCCTCGGCGGCCTGCCGCTGATCGAGCGCCTGATGCCGTCCCTGCCGCGCTTCCGCGAGCTGGCGGTGCTCGCGGCGCTGGGCGCGGCCGGGCTCGTCGCCTACGCGGCGACGCTGCTCGTGGCGTTGCGGCTGTTCGGGGTGCGGCTCAGGCGGGTGTGAGAGGCGGGGGCGCACGGTCCCTGCCTTCTATTCCCTCCACGGACCTCATCCTGAGGTGCCGGCCGATCGAAGATCGGTCGGCCTCGAAGGAGGCCTCCAGAAGTCTCCGCGCTCCCTGGAGCCCTCCTTCGAGGCTCCGCGATCTGCGATCGCTCCACACCTCAGGATGAGGTTGTTGGGTGGGAGTCATGTTCGGGTAGACCCGAATGGTCTGCATCGGTGAACCCGGCGCTGCTTCCAGTGCGTTGACGGGCATCGTTCATTCGGCCCCCACCGACCAAGGCCCTCGCATGCCCCTCCCCGCCCCGCTCGACCGCGCCGAGGCCGTGGTCTTCGATGCCTACGGCACCCTGCTCGACGTCCATTCCGCCGTGCAGCGCCACGCCGCCGCGGTCGGGTCGGAGGCGCAAAGGCTGTCCGAGACCTGGCGGCAGAAGCAGCTCGAATATTCCTGGGTCTTGTCCCTGTGCGGGCGCTACGCCCCATTCTGGACGCTGACCGAGCGGGCGCTCGACTACGCCCTCGCGAAGCACCCGGGGGTGGATCGCAGCGTGCGAGGCGATCTGCTCGCGGCCTACAAGACCCTCGACGCTTATCCGGAGGTGCCCGGCACCCTCGAGGCCTTGCGCCGGGCCGGACTCAGGACCGCGATCCTGTCGAACGGTGATCCGGCGATGCTCGACGCGGCGGTCAGCGCCGCGGGCCTCGGCGCTCACCTCGACGCGGTGCTCTCGGTCGATCCGGCCGGCACCTTCAAGACCGCGCCCGCCGCCTACGACCTCGCGCCGGAGGCTCTCGGCGTCGCGCGGGAGGGCATCGTGTTCCTGTCCTCGAACCGCTGGGACATTGCCGGGGCGGCGGCCTACGGCTTCGCCCCGGTCTGGGTCAATCGCACGGGCCAGCCCGACGAGTACCCGGACCTCGCCCCGGTCCGGGTGATCCGATCCCTCGATGGGCTTTTGGCCTGATCACTCGCCGGCGACGGGCCGAACCGTACCGGGCAGCGCGTCCGCGGCGGTCTCGCGGCGGCGGTAGATCAGCAGCGTGGCGATGAGGCCGCAGGCTCCCGCGAAGGCCATCCACAGACCCGGCGCCGCCTTGTTGTCGAGCTTCTCGATCAGCCAGGTCGAGACGACCGGGGTGAAGCCGCCAAAGAGCGCCGTGGCGAGCGAGTAGGCGAGCGAGAAGCCGGTGGTGCGGACGTGCTTCGGGACGATCTCGGTCAACGCCACCACCATCGCGCCATTGTAGCTGCCGTACAGGAACGACAGCCACAGCAGCGTGAGCAGCATGTTGGTGAACGAGATGTTGGAGGTCAGCCAGGCCAGCGCCGGATAGGCGGTGAGCATCGCGAGCGCGGAGAACACGATCAGGATCGGCTTGCGGCCGATCCTGTCGGAGAGCGCGCCCATCACCGGTAGCCAGATCAGGTTCGACAGGGCGGTGCAGAAGGTGACGATCAGGCTGTCGGTCTCGGACAGCTTCAGCACACTCTTGCCGAAGGTCGGCGTGTAGACCGTGATGGTGTAGAACGACACCGTGGTCATCACCACGAGCAGCATGCCGAGGGCAACGATCTTCCAGTTCTGGCCGAGCGAGGTGAAGACCTCGGCCAGCGAGGGCCGGTGCTTCTGGTGCAGGAATTCCTGGGTCTCCTCCAGCGAGCGCCGGATGTAGAACAGGAACGGCACGATCATGCAGCCGATGAAGAACGGGATGCGCCAGCCCCAGTCGGACATCTGCGCCGGCATCAGGGCGCGGCTCAGGGCAAAGCCGATCAGCGCCGCCACCATCACGGCGACCTGCTGGCTGCCCGATTGCCAGGAGACGTAGAAGCCCTTGCGGCCCGGCGTCGCCATCTCGGCGAGGTAGACCGAGACGCCGCCGAGCTCAACGCCGGCGGAGAAGCCCTGGAGCAGCCGCCCGATCAGCACCAGGAACGGCGCCGCGAGCCCGATCGTGGCGTAGGACGGCACGAAGGCGATCAACACCGTGCCGGCGGCCATGATGCCGAGCGTCACGATCAGGCCCTGGCGCCGGCCGATCCGGTCGACATAGGCGCCGAGGAAGATCGCCCCGAGGGGGCGCATCAGGAAGCCCGCGCCGAACGCCATGAAGGTGAACATCAGCGAGGCGAACTCGTTCTCCGCCGGGAAGAACGCCTTCGCGATGTGGCTCGCGTAGATCCCGAACAGGAAGAAATCGAACATCTCCAGGAAGTTGCCGCTCGTGACGCGCAACACCGTGGCGACCTTCGACCCCTGCGGACCGTGGACCGGACCTGCCATGCTCTCCTCCCGAATGCGGGCTTCCTCGTCTGACCCCTCTCTACCGCTAACGCCGTCACGTTTGACAGAAAAATCTAATCCCGAAGAATTTATGCCCCGACTGCGAGCCGCGCGGGAGAACCGGTGGAGCCGGTGCGTCAGGCGGGTTACCTACGTGAGACACAGCGGACGAACGCCGCCGGGGAGGACATCATGACCACCACATTGCACCGGAGAACCACCCTCACCCGCCTGGCCGCCGGCCTGCTGGCCGGGCTCGTCCTCGCCGCCCCGGCCCGGGCGGCGGAGGTCCGGGTGATGATCTCCGGTGGCTTCACCGCCGCCTACCAAGCCCTGGTGCCGGGCTTCGAGGCCAAGACCGGCAACAAGGTGAACACCGCCTACGGCCCCTCGATGGGCACGGCCCCGGAGGCGATCCCCGTGCGGCTCGCCCGCGGCGAGCCGGCCGACGTGCTGATCATGGTCGGCTACGCCCTCGATGGGCTCGACAAGGAGGGCAAGATCGCGCCCGGCAGCAAGGTCGCGCTGGCCGATTCGCGCATCGGCCTCGCGGTCAAGGCCGGGGCGCCGGTGCCGGACATCCACGACCTTGAGCACTTCAAGAAGGCGCTCCTCGCCGCGACCTCGATTGCCTATTCGGACAGCGCCAGCGGCGTCTACATCGAGAAGGAGATGTACCGGAAGCTCGGCCTGCACGACGAACTGGCGAAGAAAAGCCGGATGATCGTCGCCGAGCGGGTCGGCAACGTGGTCGCCCGGGGCGACGCGGAGTTCGGCTTCCAGCAGCTGAGCGAGCTGAAGCCGGTCAAGGGCATCACCATCGTCGGCCCGGTCCCGGCGGCGGTGCAGCAGGTGACGGTGTTCTCGGCCGGGATCCCGAAGGGCGCCGCCCATCCGGAAGAGGCGAAGGCGCTGATCGCCTGGCTCGCGGCCCCCAAGAACGCCGCGACCGTCGCCGCGACGGGACTCGATCCGCTCAAGGCGCGCTAACCTCTGATTCACGACAAGGAAGAATGCGAGGGATCGGATTCACCACCTCTTCACGCCGCCAGGTGCCTGATGGGCCTCACACAACAGGTCTCGCGCCGTCCGAGAGGGCGGCCAAGCGGGCGAAGGACGGCATCATGCGGCAGGGTCGGACACCCGGAGCAGCGGCGCGCCTGAAAGCGCCGCTGCTCCGGCAGGAGAAGCACGCGCATCAGCGCTACCTTGCGGCGCCGGGCTACCATCCGGGCGCCCTGGTGATCGCGATGGCGGGCCCGGCGCTCGGGGCGGCGATCGTGGCGGTGATCGCCCTGGGGTTGCGGGTGTCGCTATAGCCGGGGGACGGGCGAGTCCCGGCGGGAGGGTCAACGGGGCGGGAACAGGAGCAGCGCTAGGAAAGCCCGCTTCACCGATTGGCCAGCCGCGTCGAGATCATCGATCGCGGTCCGCGCGGTGCGGACATACGCCACGACCTCGACCGGCGTCACCTGATAAGCCGGATCGTAATCCGCCAACATCCTCTGCTCGTTCAGCGTCACGAACGCCTCGCAATATCCGATTATCGATTGATCCCATCCGCTGTCCGGCACGTAACGCTGATACTTCGCTGACGGCTTATGCTTGATGATCTCCTGGCAGAGGGACTTCATCTTGCCATGATCAATCGACCTGTAGGCCAGGCAATAGCGGGTGGTCCCCCGACCGGCCTCGCCCGAGACCAAATCGGCCGCGGCGATGAGACCGGCATGAAACACGGCATAGTAGGCGGCGGATACGGCGCGGCGCAGATCGGTCGATCGAGCCTGATCCGCGCCGTCGCTTGCCGCACCGAGGCGGCCCGCCTGTTCAAGCAGATGCGCGATATCGATCACGGCTCAGCTCCGGCTCGTCTTCCAGCCTCGCGAAGCTCACGAGCGGAGTCCTCGGATCGTCCGATCGCGACATCGCTTGCCTGATGCCCACCATGATGTCGACGAGCTGCCTCCCGCTGATCTCGGCGATTTTCGAACCGGGAAAGAGCACGACGATCTTGATGGCCGCATCCCCGGCGAAGGTGGCTGTTTCCTGAAGCCAGGCATCCATCGGCATGTCGTCGCCGACGACGCGCCGGGCGGCCTCCTTCACCAGCCTGGCCGTCTCGCTGAGTGAGCGTTCCATCGGCCTCTTCCTCCTGCCATCCAGGCGACGCGAACGATTTCGACGGCGGCTGCGCGATCCTACGTCAACCCGGGGCGAAGATCATGCGCGCCGTTGGGCGGGCGTGCCCCGCGCCAATCGGCCGGATTGCCGAACTGCCCCCCGCCCCGCCATGGATAGGCCATGCGGCGCCACGTCCCCCTCGTCCTCGCGGCCCTCCTCGCCCTCGTGGCGACGGCGCTCCTCGCCTATCAGTGGCTCGGGCAGCCGACGACCCTGCGCGTCGCGGTCGGGCCGGCGGGGAGCGAGGATGCACGCCTCGTCGCGGCGGTGGCGCAGTCGCTCGCCCGCACCCACGAGGAGGTGCGCCTGCGGCCGGTCGCGACCGGCGGCGTCGCCGAGAGCGCGAGCCTCGCCGAGCGGGGCAAGGCCGACCTCGCGGTGGTGCGCTCCGACGTCGGCATCCCGGCCAACACCCAGACGGTGGCGATCCTGCACCGCAACGCCGTGCTGCTGCTGGCGACCGACCCGTCGCTCGCCGCCGTGCCGGACCTGCGCGGGCGCCGGATCGGGATCGTGCGCAACCCGTCCGGCAACACCCGGCTCCTCGCCACCATCCTGGAGCATTACGACATCCCCGCCGACGCCGTCACGGTCGTCCCGCTCGGCGACGGACGCGAGGCCGGCGAAGCCCTGCGCGCGCATCAGGTCGATGCCGTGATGGTGGTGAGCCCACTCACCGGCCGCACCGCCGGCGACGTGGTAGCGAGCATCGCCAAGGGAGACGGAAACAAGGGAAACGGAAACAAGGGAAACGGAAACAAGGGAGACGGGAACAGGGGGGACGGGATCTCGGCCGGCGGCACCCCGAACTTCATCCCGATCGGCGAGGCGGCGGTGCTGGCCCGGCGCTGGCCGGCGCTGGAGAGCGTCGAGATCGCCCGCGGCACCTTCGGCGGCACCCCGCCGCGCCCGGCCGAGGCCGTGACCACGATCGGGGTCAGCCACCGGCTGGTGGCCCAGGCGCACCTGTCCGATTCGGTGGTGTCGGAGCTGACGCGGCTGCTCTTCGTCAACCGGCCCGGCCTCGCCGTCGAGGTGCCCCTCGCCAACCAGATCGAGGCGCCCGACACCTCGAAGAGCGCCTCGCTCCCGGTCCATCCCGGGGCGCAGGCCTATTACGAGGGCGAGGTCGAGAGCTTCTTCGAGCGCTACGGCGACTGGTTCTACCTGATCGTGATGTGCGTCTCGATCCTCGGCTCGGCCGCCGCCGGCCTGGTGTCGCGGGCGGCCAACCGCTCGCGGGCCCGGGACATGGCGCTCCTGCGCCAGCTGCTGGCCATCGTGCGGGCGAGCCGCGACGTCGAGGACGAGGGCGAGCTCGCCGACCTCGAGCGGCAGGCCGACGAGATCCTGGCGGCGGCGCTGGCCCGGGCCGGCGCCGGGGCCATCGACAATGCCGGCGTCGCCGCCTTCACCCTCGGCCTCGATCAGGCACGGCGGGCCATCGCCGAGCGCCGCGCCGTGCTGCTGGAGCGGCAGGCACAGGGGCTCGACCGCGGGCCGGACCCGCTCTCCGCCGCGGCGGAGTGACGCCTCTCGAGACGAGCGCCCTCTTGCCGGAAGCTCCTCTCGGGGCCCCTCTTGCGAACAGGCGCCACACCTTATATTGCGACGCAACAGTTTTCCCCCGGCTCGATGCGTCCGGCTGCCATCCTGGCGGCCCGCGACGTGCCGGGCTTTGTTTGCTTCGGATATCCCATGAAGCTGCGCAATATCGCCATCATCGCCCACGTCGACCACGGCAAGACGACCCTGGTCGACAAGCTGCTCCAGCAATCCGGCTCGTTCCGCGAGAACCAGCGGGTCGAGGAGCGCGCGATGGACTCGAACGACCTCGAGAAGGAGCGCGGCATCACCATCCTGGCCAAGGCCACCTCGGTGGTCTGGAAGGATACCCGCATCAACATCGTCGACACCCCCGGCCACGCCGATTTCGGCGGCGAGGTCGAGCGCATCCTCTCGATGGTCGACGGCGTGATCGTGCTCGTCGACGCCGCCGAGGGCCCGATGCCGCAGACCAAGTTCGTGGTCTCGAAGGCGCTCAAGATCGGCCTGCGCCCGATCGTGGCGGTCAACAAGGTCGACCGTCCCGACGCCCGCATCACCGAGGTGGTGAACGAGGTGTTCGACCTGTTCGCGGCCCTCGACGCCACCGACGAGCAGCTCGACTTCCCGATCCTGTACGGGTCGGGCCGCAACGGCTGGATGGCGACCTCGCCGGAAGGCTCGCAGGAGGACGGCCTCGCTCCCCTGTTCGACCTCGTGCTCGAGCACGTGCCGCCGGCCAAGACCGAGGACGGCCCGTTCCGGATGCTCGGCACCCTGCTCGAGGCCAACCCGTTCCTCGGCCGCATCATCACCGGGCGCATCGCCTCCGGCACCGTGAAGCCGAACCAGGCGATCAAGGTCCTCGACCGCGAGGGCAAGGTCGTCGAGACCGGCCGCGTGTCGAAGATCCTGGCCTTCCGCGGCCTGGAGCGCCAGCCGATCGAGGTCGGCGAGGCGGGCGACATCGTGTCGATCGCCGGTCTCGTGAAGGGCACCGTCGCCGACACCTTCTGCGACCCGCAGGTCGAGACCCCGATCCAGGCTCAGCCGATCGACCCGCCGACCGTGACGATGTCGTTCATCGTGAACGATTCTCCGCTCGCCGGCACCGAGGGCGACAAGGTCACGAGCCGCATGATCCGCGACCGCCTGTTCAAGGAGGCCGAGGGCAACGTCACGCTCAAGATCGAGGAAGCCGCCGACAAGGATTCGTTCTACGTCTCGGGCCGCGGTGAGCTGCAGCTCGCGATCCTGATCGAGACCATGCGCCGCGAGGGCTTCGAGATCGCGGTGTCGCGTCCCCGCGTCGTCTTCGAGAAGGACGAGGCCGGCGAGATCATGGAGCCGATCGAGGAGGTCGTGATCGACGTCGACGAGGAGTATTCCGGCGTCGTCGTGCAGAAGATGTCGGAGCGCAAGGCCGACATGATCGAGATGCGCCCGTCGGGCGGCAACCGCCTGCGCCTGGTGTTCCACGCTCCGACCCGCGGCCTGATCGGCTACCAGGGCGAGCTGATGACCGACACCCGCGGCACCGCGATCATGAACCGGCTGTTCAAGGCCTACGAGCCCTACAAGGGCGAGATCGCCGGCCGCCGCAACGGCGTGCTGATGTCGAACGACCAGGGCGAGGCCGTGGCCTACGCCCTGTGGAACCTCGAGGATCGCGGCCCGATGATGATCGAGCCGGGCTGGAAGGTCTACCAGGGCATGATCATCGGCGAGCACAACCGCGAGAACGACCTCGAGGTGAACGTGCTCAAGGGCAAGAAGCTCACCAACATCCGCACCACCTCGAAGGACGAGGCGGTCCGCCTGACCCCGCCGATCCGCATGACCCTCGAGCGCTCGCTCGCCTGGATCCAGGACGACGAGCTCGTCGAGGTGACCCCGAAGTCGATCCGCCTGCGCAAGGCCGTGCTCGACCCGAACGACCGCAAGCGGGCGGAGCGGGCCAAGGAAGCGCTGAGCGCCTGATCTCTCGCAGCTCCCTGCAGGACATGGTCCCTCGCCCTCCCCGGGGCGGGGGATTTTTTATGCTGGGTGGTGGACGACCGGCCAAGCCTGAGTGGATTCCCGGTCCATCCTCCCGTATCCCGACCGTGAAGGTGGCGCCGGCGCGGCGGCAGGAGGCCGTGTGGAACACGAGATCTACCGCTGGCTCGGGATCCTGACCTCGATCCGGGCCGACGTGCTGGCGCCGATCGGCCTCGCCATCGCGGTCATCGTCACGGTGCACGCGCTGATGAACAAGCGCGAGGTGAGCGCGGCGATCGGCTGGATCGGCCTCGCCTGGCTGTCGCCGCTGCTCGGCAGCCTGCTCTACGTGATGTTCGGCATCAACCGGGTGAGCCGGCGTGCCCGCCGCCTGCCGGTGCTGCCCGGGCCCCGGCCCGGTGCCCCGCCGCCGCCGGTGGCCGAGGTGCCGGACGATTTCCAGCCGCTGAAGCAGGCGGTGCAGCGGATCAGCGGCCTGCCGCTGGTCGCCGGCAACCGCATCCGGCGCTACCGCCACGGCGACGAGGCCTATCCGGCGATGCTGGCGGCGATCGGCGAGGCGACCACCAGCGTCGCCCTGTCGAGCTACATCATGCGCGACGACGACAGCGGCCGGGCCTTCGCCGACGCGCTCGCGAGCGCGCGGGCGCGGGGCGTCGCGGTCTGCGTGCTGATCGACGGCATCGGCAGCGGCTACTTCTTCCCAGCGATGTACCGCCGCCTGCGGGCTTTAGGCATCCCGGCCGGGCTGTTCATGCACTCGGCTTTGCCCTGGCGGATGCCGTTCCTCAACCTGCGCACCCACAAGAAGCTGCTCTTGATCGACGGCCGGGTCGGCTTCGTCGGCGGGGTCAACATCGCCGACGAGAACGTCATGGCGAAGGATCCGCCGGAGCCGGTGCGCGACAGCCATTTCCGCATCGACGGCCCGGTGGCCGGCCAGCTCGCCCAGGCGTTCTGGCGCGACTGGGCCTTCGTCAAGGGCGAGGACCTGGAGGGGCCGGCCTGGTTCCCGGAGATCCCGCCGGCCGGCGCCTCCCTCGCCCGGGTGGTCACCTCGGGGCCCGACGCCGACATCGAGAAGATCGAGTTCGTGGTGCTGGAGGCGGTCGCCACCGCCCGGCGCTCGGTGCGGCTCGCCACACCCTACTTCCTGCCGAGCGAGACGCTGCTGACCGCGCTCGGCCTCGCGGCGATGCGCGGCGTCACCGTCGACGTCATCATCCCCCAGGAGAGCAACCACCGGGTGGTCGACTGGGCGACCAGGGCCCATGTCGGGCCGCTGCTCGAAGCGGGCGTACGGATCTGGCTCGACCGGCCGCCCTTCGACCATTCGAAGCTGATGGTGGTGGACGAGTCCTGGTGCTTCGTCGGCAGCGCCAACTGGGACAGCCGCAGCTTCCGGCTCAACTTCGAGCTCAACGTCGAGGTCTACGACACCGACTTCGCGGCCGACCTCGACGGGCTGATGCGGGCGAAGATGGAGCAGCGCCTGACGGCGGAGATGCTCAACTCTCGCGGGATGGCCGTGCGCCTGCGCGACGCCGCCGTGCGATTGCTGCTGCCATATCTTTGAGGGGCGCCCGCTTCCGAAAGTCCTCGGCGCGGTCGCGAAACTCCTCGATCCGGTCCCGCAGGGGCTGGCGCTTGCCCTGCGGATTGCCGGGTTCGAGATGGACCACGATCGGCCGGTGATCGGAGGCGCCGCGCGGCAGCACCGCCTGACCGCGGCAGGTCAGCCCCCGCACCAGGCAGCGGTCGAGGCGCAGGGGCACGAGGTCGACCATGGCGTGGGTCGGGTGGCGCGGCCCGACATCGTGGAAGCCCGGCAGCAGGGCCGGCCCGACGATGTTGTAGTCGCCGAGCACCGCGGCGCGCACCGGCAGGTGCTGGGCGATGCGGCGCAGCTGGCGCCGGTTCAGCACCTGGCCGTGCGAGAGATGGACGTTGGCGACCCCGAAGGTGCCGAGATCGAGGATCTGGCAGACCCGGTCGATCAGGGCGCCCGAGGGCAAGACGATAACCTCCGGCGGGCGCGGCCAGGGCGTCGGGCTCCACATCGCGAGGCCGTGGATGCGGCGCGGCAGCGGCGCCCAGGCGTAGTGCCCGCCGACCCGCGCCTGCAACTCGGTGATGTCGACGGTCGCCTCCTGCATCAGGAGCAGGTCCGGCTTCTCGTGCGCGATCAGCGCCTCGAGGGCGTCGACGGTCGCGCCGGTCCGCCGCAGCAGGTTCCAGCTGATGATCTTGCGCGGACCGGGCCGGTGCGGCGCGTGGGCCGCGGCCGGGGTCTCGGCGGGCAGGAGGCGTTGGGGGGGCAGCATGGCACCGCGGGGGAAGCGCTCGGAGTGAGCCGGCGCGCAGCGACATACGCCGATTTGCCGGTTCGGGGAATGTGCCTCAGGCGCCCGGGGGTCGCAGGCCGGGCAGGGCTCGCACGAGGGCGCGGAACTGGTCGCCGCGATCCTCGAAGCTGCGGAACTGATCGTAGGAGGCGCAGGCCGGCGAGAGCAGCACCACCGGTTCGGCCGCGCCGTCCCGCTCCGCCGCGGCAGCGGCTTCCGACACGGCCCGGTCGAGCGTGCCGCAGCGGCTGAAGGGCACCTGCCCGTCGAGGGCGGCGGCGAAATCCTCGGTCGCGGCGCCGATCAGGTAGGCGTGGGCGACGCGCGGAAAGTACGGCGCGAGGCTCGCGATGCCGCCCGCCTTCGGCTTGCCGCCGAGGATCCAGTGGACGTGCTGGAAGGCCGAGAGCGCCTTCTCGGTCGAATCGGCGTTGGTCGCCTTCGAGTCGTTGATGAACAGCACGGAGCCGTGGCGGCCGACCTCCTCCATGCGGTGCGGCAGGCCCGGGAAGGTCGCGAGCGCCGCCGCGAAAGCGTTGGGCGCGACGCCGAGCTCAGCTGCCACCGCGTAGGCGATGGCCGCATTCTGCCAGTTATGGGCGCCGCGCAACGACCCGATGCCGGAGAGATCCGCCACCGGCTCGGCCGGCTCCCGCCGCCCGTCGATGACGATGCCGCCGCGGGCGAGGATGCCGGGCCCCTCCCCCGCCTCGCCGACATGAACCCGGGTCAGCGGCCCGGTCCGGCGCTCCGCGATCGCCCGGCAGAACGCGTCGTCGATTCCGACGATCGCGTGGGCGGCGCCGGTCACCAGGCGCTCCTTGATGGCGGCGTAATGCGCCATGTCGCCGTGGCGGTCGAGGTGGTCGGGCGTGAGGTTGAGGAGCACGCCGATGGTGGGGGCCAGCGACGGCGTCAGGTCGATCTGGAACGAGGACAGCTCGATCACGTGGACCCGGTCGGGCGAGGGCGGCGCAAGCGACAGGATGGCGGTGCCGATATTGCCGCCCATCTGCACGTCGCGGCCGGCCTCGGCCAGGACGTGGGCGATCAGCGCCGTCGTGGTCGACTTGCCGTTGGTGCCGGTGATGGCGACGAAGGGTGCGTCGGGGCAGGTCGCGGCACGCTCGCGGCAGAACAGCTCGATGTCGCCGATCACCGGGACGCCGGCACTCCTCGCGAGGTCCACCGTCCAATGCGGCGCTGGATGGGTCAGCGGCACGCCGGGGGCGAGAATTAGCGCCGCGAAGTCGGTCCAGTTCGCCCGGCGCAGGTCGCCGGTCCCGATGCCCTGCTTGGCCGCCGCCTCCATCCGCGCCGGGTTGTCGTCGCAGGCGATCACCCGGGCGCCGCCGGCCGTGAGGCTGAGCGCGGTCGCGAGGCCCGAGCCGCCGAGGCCGAACAGGGCCACGTTCCGGCCAGCGAAGGTGGTGGAGGGTGTCATGCGGTGTCCGCCGGGTACGTCAAGAATGGCGCGACCCCTTGCCCCGTACGAACTCACGCATCCACACATCGCCGAAAGAGGCGCGGGGCTCTCCTCTCCCCGCGGGCGGGGAGAGGGCTGCGTCTCCGTTCAGGAGATGCAGCAAGCCCGAAGGGCGAGGGTGAGGGGGTGTCTCAGGATGTGACTCCTCCGGCACCTCCCCCTCACCCTCGGCTGCCGCCTCGCTGCGCCCCCTGAACGGGGGCGCAGCCCTCTCCCCGCCCGCGGGGAGAGGAGACGCGCGCGACCCGGCATGTGAATCCACGACCCCGCATGGGAAAGGGATGCACCTTACTTTCAAGCCTGGACGAAGATTGCAACAGGCGGTCCGTGACGCACGTCACGGAGAACAGATTCTACCGCAGCTTCAGCGTCGCCAGACCCAGCAGCGCCAGCACCACCGCGATGATCCAGAACCGGATCACCACCTGCGGCTCCTTCCAGCCCTTCTGCTCGAAGTGGTGGTGGATCGGCGCCATACGGAAGACGCGCTTGCCGGTGAGCTTGAACGAGGCGACCTGGATGATGACGGAGAGGATCTCCAGCACGAACAGGCCGCCGACGATGCCGAGGACGATCTCGTGCTTGGTCGCCACCGCGACGGTGCCGAGGAGCCCGCCGAGCGCCAGCGAGCCGGTATCGCCCATGAAGATCTGCGCCGGCGGCGCGTTGAACCACAGGAAGCCGAGGCCCGCCCCGATCAAGGCGCCGCAGACCACCGCCAGCTCGCCGGTACCCGGGACGTAGTTCACCTGGAGGTACGAGGCGTAGATCACGTTGCCGACGAGGTAGGCGATGATCCCGAAGGTCGCCGCCGCGATCATCACCGGCACGATGGCGAGCCCGTCGAGGCCGTCGGTGATGTTGACCGCGTTGCCGGCGCCCACGATCACGAAGCCCGCGAAGGCGACGTAGAACAGGCCGAGATTGATGATCGCGTCCTTGAAGACCGGGAAGGCGAGCCGGTAGGCGAGGCCGGGTGCCGAGTATTCCGCCACCGCGACGCAGGCCGCGACCGCGATCAGGGCCTCCAGCGCAAGGCGGAACTTGCCGGAAAAACCCTTGTGGCTCTGCTTCGTGACCTTGAGGTAGTCGTCGTAGAAGCCGATCGCGCCGAAACCCAGCGTCACCACCATGACGATCCAGACGTAGTGGTTGCGCGGGTTGGCCCAGAGCAGCACCGCCACCATCACGCCGGCCAGGATCATCAGCCCGCCCATGGTCGGTGTGCCGCGCTTGGTCAGGAGGTGCGATTGCGGGCCGTCCTCGCGGATCGGCTGGCCCTTGCCCTGGCGCAGGCGCAGGAGCGAGATGATCCAGGGTCCGAACCAGAACACGAAGAAGCCCGCCGTGAACAGCGCGCCGCCGGTCCGGAAGGTGATGTAGCGGAAGACGTTGAGCGGCGAGAACACGCCGCTCAGCTCGGAGAGGAGGTAGAGCATCCCGAAGGCATCCGATCGTGGGCGAGCGGCAACGCCGGGCTTATGCCCACAACGCTGCGACAGAATCCTGAAGGTTGTCTCAGCCGGACCGGCCGACGGCGAGATCCTGGTCGGCCGTGGCGCCGTAGCGGGCCTTGAGCGCCTCGACGATCCGGCCCATGCGGGTGCTGTTCGAGCCCTTGACCATCACGGCGTCACCGGGCCGCAGGGCCGCGACCACCGGATCGACCAGCTCGGCCGAGGAGGCGCGGGCGCCGGCCCGGCGCGCGGTCGGCAGCGCCTCGAACAACTCCTGCATCAGGGGGCCGGCGGTGAAGACGAGGTCGATGGCGTGCTCCTCGACCGCCTGCGCCAGCTCGCGGTGCAGGCGGGGGGCGTCGGTGCCGAGCTCCATCATGTCGCCGAGGACCGCGATGCGCCGGCCCGCGGTCTCGACCCCGGCGAGCGTGCTCAGCGCCGCCCGCACCGAGGCCGGGTTGGCGTTGTAGCTCTCGTCGACGAGGAGCGCCTCGCCGTCGCCGACGGCGAGGACGTGGCGGGCGCCGCGCCCGGCCGGCGGTCGCAGCTGCGCCAGCGACAGCGCGGCGAGCGCGAGGTCGGCGCCGAACGCCTGCACGGCGGCGATGACGGCGAGGGAGTTCAGCGCCGTGTGCCGGCCCGGCGTACCGAGCTGGTAGGTGACGGGCAGACCCATCGCCCGCACGTCGACGATCGACAGGTCGGGCCGCATCACGATGCGCTCGGCCCGCACATCGGCCTCGCGGTGCTCGCCGAAGCTCACCACCCGGCCGGCCCGGGAGGCGAGCGCGTGGGCCGCCAAGCGCTCGAAATTCGGGTTGTCGCGGTTGATGATCGCGACGCCGCCGGGCTCCAGGCCGTAGAAGATCTCGCCCTTGGCGTCGGCGATACCCGACAGCGAGCGGAAATGCTCGATATGGACCGGCTCGACCGTGGTGACGATCGCGATCTCGGGCCGTACCAGACGGGTGAGCGGTGCGATCTCGCCGGCATGGTTCATGCCGACCTCGAACACCCCGAACTCGCTCGACGCCGGCATCCGGCTCAGCGTCAGGGGCACGCCCCAGTGGTTGTTGTAGGAGGCGACCGAGGCGTGGGTGCTGCCCTGCGCGGCGAGCACGTGGCGCAGGGCCTCCTTGGTGCCGGTCTTGCCGACCGAGCCGGTGACGGCGAGGATCCGCGCGCCCGTGCGGGCGCGGGACGCCACGGCGAGGCCGCGCATGGCGGCCAGAACCCCGTCGTCGCCTTGCGCAGGCACCGCGATCAGCGGGCCGGCCTCGGCGAGCTCGGCGGCGCGCTCCTCGGCCACCACCGCGGCGCCGGCGCCCCGGGCCAGCGCGTCGCGCACGAAGTCGTGGCCGTCGCGGGCCTCGCCGCGGATGGCGAAGAACAGGTCCCCGACCTTCAGGGTGCGGGTGTCGATCGAGATTCCGGAGAGACCCTGCGGCGCAGACGCGTCGGCGACGACGCGGCCGCCCATGGCGGCGGCGGCCTCGCTCAGGGTCCAGAGGGGTTCGGTCATGCGCGGGACTCCTCGATCGCGCTCAGGACCGCGTCGCGGTCGGAGAAGGGGAGCGTCCGGTCGCCGATGATCTGGCCGGTTTCATGACCTTTGCCGGCAACGACCAGCACGTCGCCGGCGCGAAGGTCGCGCACCGCCGCCCGGATCGCCTCGGCGCGGTCGCCGATCTCCTCGGCGCCAGGAGCCGCCACTAGGATCGCGGCGCGGATCGTGGCAGGATCCTCGCTGCGGGGATTGTCGTCGGTGACGATGACCCGGTCGGCCTTCTCGGCCGCGATGCGGCCCATCAGCGGGCGCTTCGCCCGGTCGCGGTCGCCACCGCAGCCGACGACGCAGACGAGGCGCCCGGTGGTGAAGGCGCGCAGCGCGTCGAGGACGTTGGCCAGCGCATCGGGCTTGTGGGCGTAGTCGACGATGCAGAGCGCGTCCCGCACCGTGCCGATCCGCTCCAGCCGCCCCGGCACGCCGGCGAGATGCGCGAGTGCCGCGATCACCTCGGCCTCGCGGCCGGCCCCGGCCGGGGTCGCGAGCACGAGACCGGCGGCGAGGAGCGCGTTCTCGACCTGGAACGCCCCGACGAGGGGCAGGTCGACGGTATGAGTCGAGCCGCCTACCGCGATCTCAAGGCGTTGCGCGAAGCCCTCGGTGCGGGCGGAGACGAGGCGGATCCCCTCCCCGGCCCGGCCGGTGGTGACGAGCCGCAGGCCGCGCTCCCGCACCGCCGCGATCACCGCCCCGCTCCGCGGGCCATCGGCATTGACGATGGCCCTGCCGTCGTCGGGCAGCAGGGTCGTGAACAGGCGAAGCTTCGCCTGGAGGTAGGCTTCTGGCGTGCCGTGATAGTCGAGGTGGTCGTGGCCGAGATTGGTGAAGCCGGCGGCCGTCAGGCGCACCCCGTCGAGGCGGCTCTGCTCGATGCCGTGCGAGGAGGCTTCCATGGCGAGTTCGGTCACGCCGTCGCGCTCGAGCCGGTCGAGGGTCTCGTGCAGCGTGATCGGGTCGGGGG
The DNA here is from genome assembly GCF_040593685.1 of Methylobacterium sp. EM32. Classification (NCBI taxonomy): domain Bacteria; kingdom Pseudomonadati; phylum Pseudomonadota; class Alphaproteobacteria; order Hyphomicrobiales; family Methylobacteriaceae; genus Methylobacterium; species Methylobacterium sp. EM32. The sequence goes on from NZ_JBEXZS010000025.1 coordinate 21,297, forward strand.
TGGTCAGCGAGCCGTAGGCGGCGCCGCTGGTGGTGATGACCCCGAGCGTGCCGAGGCTCGCCGCCTCGCGGCCGAGGCGGCCGAAGATCTGGCGCACGAAATCCGCGACCGAACTCTTGCCGCTGGTGCCGGTGACGGCAACGACCGTGCCGGGCTGGCCCGGATTCAGGCGGGCGGCCGCCGCGGCCAGCGTGACGCGGGCATCCGCGACCGCGAGGTAGGCGACGCTCTCCGGCAGGTCGGCCGGGCGCTCGCCCTCGGCCACCATCGCCACCGCGCCGGCTGCGGCGGCCTTCGCGGCGAAGAGCCGGCCGTCGGCGGCGGTGCCGGGCACTGCCAGGAACACGAAGCCGGGCTCGACCTTGCGGCTGTCGGCGGTGAGGCCGGTGACGGGGAGGCCGGCCGCTTGGCCGGTACCTTGGCCCGCCTCCGGGAAGAGGTCGCCGAGGGTGAGGCTCATCGTCCGTCCAGCATGTTGACGTGGTAGGCGCCGAGCTTGACCATCAGCGGGAACGGCTTCACCGGCGGCTCGAATTGCGGCGGCAGGCCGAGGATCGGGGCGACGCGGGCGATCGTCCGGCCGGTGACGACGCCGGAGTTCCAGGCGGCGGTCGCGTAGGAGCCGGATTCCGCCGCCACCGCCTGCGGCTCGTCCATGATGGTGACGAACAGGTATTTCGGCTTGTCCATGGGTGCCGCGGCCATGAAGGTGGTGAACAGCCGGTTCTTGACGTAGCGGCCGCGGATCACCTTCTCGGCGGTGCCGGTCTTGCCGCCGACGTAGTAGTAAGGGATCGCCGCCTTCTTGGCCGAGCCCTCGGTGGCGTTGAGGCGCATGATGTAGCGCATCGCCTCGCTGGTCTGGGGCGAGAGCACCTGCGTCGCCTTCTCGCGCGCCTCGGCCTCGCTGCGCTTCAGGAAAGTCGGCGTCATCAGGAAGCCGCCATTGGCGATCGCCGCCACCGCGGCGGAAGCCTGGAGCGGCGCCACCGCGAGGCCGTGGCCGAACGCGATGGTGATGGTGTTGATCTCGGTCCAGCGCGGCGGGACGATCGGCTCGGCGCTCTCCGGCAATTCGGTGCGCATCCGGTCGAGCAGGCCCATCTTCTTCAGGAAGGCCTTGTGGCCGGGCACGCCGATGCCGAGCGCCATCTTGGCCGAGCCGATATTGGAAGAGTGCGTGAACACCTCCGGCATCGTGATGACTCGATTGGTGCCGTGATACTCGTGGATCTTCTGCCGGCCCCAGTGCAGCACGCCGCCGCGGGTGTCGAAGGTCGAGTTGACGTTGAATTTGCCGGAGTCGAGCGCCATGGCGAGGGTCATCGCCTTGAAGGTCGAGCCCATCTCGTAGACGCCGACATTCATCCGGTTGATCCGGTCGGGATCGAGGGCGTCCTTCGGCTCGTTCGGGTCGAAGTCGGGCAGCGAGGCGAGCGCGATCACCTCGCCGGTGGTCACGTCGAGGATCAGGCCGGCCGCCGCCTTGGCGCGGTAATGCTCCATGCCCCAGGCCAGCTCGTCGCGCACAGCGTGCTGGGCGCGCAGGTCGATCGAGAGCTGGACCGGCGCCATGTCGGCCGACTTCTCGACGAAGCCGAGGCTGTTCAGGTCGCGCAGGCCCTGGCGGTCGATGTACTTCTCCATGCCGGCGATGCCGACATTGTCGAGGTTGGTCACGCCGAGGATGTGGGCCGCCGCGGTGCCGTTCGGGTAGACCCGCTTGTGGTCGGACAGGAAGCCGACGCCCGGGATGCCGAGGCGGTGCACCTCGGCCTGCTGGCGCGGGGTGATCTCGCGCTTGACCCAGACGAAGCCCTTCTTCGACGACAGTTTCTCGCGCAAGTCGCGGGCGTTGATCTCCGGCAGGACGGCGGTGAGCAGCTCGACCGCCTCGTCCTTGTCGTAAATGTTCTTCGGCTCGGCGAAGACCGAGACGGTGCGGATGTCGGTGGCGAGGATCTCGCCGTTGCGGTCGACGATGTCAGGCCGGACCTGGGTGGTGCCGCCGTTCTCGGCCCGGCGGGCCGAGGCCGTGCCCGGATCGTCCGGCAGCATGGCGAAGCTGGCGAGCCGGCCCATCAGGGCGAGGAACACCGCGCCGAAGACGAGGCCGACGAGGCCGACGCGGGCGGCGCTGCGCTCCACCGACAGGCGAAACATCGCCAGGACGCCGCCGCGCAGCATCTGGGCGAGGTTGCGCCGGGGCGCCGCCGGCGAAGCGGCGTCCTCAACGGAAACGGGCGCCGGATCGGCCTCGGCCGTCTGGGTGTCGTGAGCCTGGAAGTCCTGGTCCTGGTTCACGGGCGCCTACCTCTTGGCCGTCGGGGTGACGGTGCGGGTGGGAGTGGAGGTGGAGCCGGTGGTGCGGGGCTCCTCGCCGCGGGCGGCGGTGGTGGAGGGCGCGCGCTCCTTGGCGGCGGGCGTCGCCGTGGCGCCGAGGCCGAGCGCCTCCAGCTTGCGGGCGATCTCGTCGCCGCGATCGGCCTTGGCCGGCAAATCGGCGAGCCGCGCGAGATGGCTGGTGCCGATCGGCTCCAGCTGCAGGTACTTGTCGACCGCGCCCTGGAGGCGGTCGGGCCGCGTGAGCAATTGCCACTCGGCGCGCAGGACCGCGATCGCGTCGCGCTCCTTGCGCAGGCGGGTCTTCAGCTTGGCGACCTGCTCGGCCTGGTAGAGCGTGTCGTACTTGATCGAGTAGGCGTAGATGGCCGAGGCGATCAGCCCGGCGATCGCCGCGAGGTGCAGGAGGCGGATCACCGGCGCCCTCCCCGCGTCTGGGTCTCGGGCAGGGAGGCGAGCGCTTCCAGGGCCGTGAGCGGCGGCGGCGCGGGCGCGTCGGTCCGCTCGCCGGCGCGGAGCTTCGCCGAGCGGGCGCGGGGATTCTTCCGGCACTCGGCCTCGCCGGCCGCGACCGGGCCCTTGGTGGCCAGCGTGAAGCTGCGCGGGGCGGGCTGTGCCGCCATCGGCAGGTGGCGCGAGGCCGCGACCGCCCGGCCGCTGCGGGCGGAGAAGAACTGCTTCACGATGCGGTCCTCCAGCGAGTGGAACGTCACCACCGCGAGCCGGCCGCCCGGCCGCAAGGTGTGCTCGGCGGCGTGGAGCGCCCGCTGCAACTCGCCGAGCTCGTCGTTCACCGCGATCCGCAGGGCCTGGAAGGTCCGGGTCGCCGGGTGGATGCCGCTGCCGGGCTCCGCCCGCACGACGCCCGCGACGATCTCGGCCAGGGCCGCCGTGGTCTCGATGCGGCCGCGCCGGCGCGCCTCGATCAGCGCGCGGGCGACCGCGCGGGCCCGGCGCTCCTCGCCGTAATGGTAGATCACGTCGGCGAGCGCAGCCTCGGAGGCCTCGTTGACGAGGTCGGCCGCGCTCTCGCCCGCCCGCTCCATGCGCATGTCGAGAGGGCCGTCGAAGCGGAACGAGAAGCCGCGCTCGGCCTGGTCGAGCTGCATCGACGACACGCCGATATCGAGCACGACGCCGTCGGCGTCGGCAAATCCGTGGTCGCGCGCGATGGTGTCGAGATCGCCGAAGCGGCCCTGCACCAGGGTCAGGCGCCCGGACTCCGCCTCGACCAGGGCCTGGCCGGCGGCGATGGCGGTGGGGTCGCGGTCGATGGCGAGCACGCGGTTTTGCGGATCCGCCGCCAGGATCGCCCTCGTGTAGCCGCCGGCGCCGAAGGTGCCGTCGATCACGGCGGCCGGCCCGGACGACAGGCGCAGGGCGGCCAGAACCTCGGCCAGCAGGACCGGGATGTGGGGGGCGGCCTCGCTCACGACCGATGCCCCGATTCGACCCGGACGGATTCGACCGAGACGACGGGCGATCCCGCGCGCCGGGCGCGCCTTGAGGCGTGACGATCCATGGTGCTCCGGTATCCGCGCGAGCCGGGCCGAGGCCGGCCGGGATCGGCGCCAGGGCGCCGCTTTGCCCACGCCAGACACCGACGCGCGACCAACACGCCCGCTCTCGCGGAATGCGGCCGCCGATGCTGGAATCGCCGTGGACGGGGTGGCTCGGGGTATCATGGGCCTCTGGGGTCGTCAACGCGAGGGCACACGCGGCGGGCAGCACCCGCCCCGCTGGCATCAGAGACCAGCAAGGTTAACGAAGGCTTGTGATGGTCGCGCGCCCTGCCGAAAAGTCGAGGCGGCCGCACCTGTTTGCCCACGGGCGCGGGCTCTACCTCGGAGATGCCTCGCGCCCGCCGGCTTTCAGCTGCGGCGGGCTTGGGCCGGATGTTGGGAGATTGGGTATCAGCCGGCCTGTAAGCCGGGTTCTGTATGGCCCGGGAAATCCGCGAGGATCCCCCGGACGTGGCGGCCATTCCTCTGGGACGGCCGTTGCCGGCCGCCTCGAGCAACCAACCCGGGCGACGGGCCTGAAGAAGGCCGTGCGCGATTGCTCGCGCGTGCCGCCCCTATTCGGTTTTGCTCCCGGTGGGGTTTGCCGTGCCGTCCGCGTTGCCGCGTCCGCGGTGCGCTCTTACCGCACCCTTTCACCCTGGCCGCAACAGGCCCCGAAGGACCCGCCGTGCGGTGGTCTGCTCTCTGTGGCACTGTCCCTGGGGTCGCCCCCGCCGGACGTTATCCGGCACCGTCTCTTCATGGAGCCCGGACTTTCCTCCCCGATCCCGCGGACGGGCGAACCCGCTGACAGGACCGGAGCGGCCGCCCGGCCGGCTGACGGCGCCGATGTGCGATGCGGAGGCGCCCGCGTCAAGACGGAAGGGCCCGGGTTGCCGTGCCGCCCCTCCTCCCTACCTGCCGCTCTCAAGGCCGCCGCGACGCGGCCGCGAGAACGGAGGCAACCCTGATGAGCGAGAACATCGAGGCGGGCTGGACGCTCGAGACCGTGCAGCAGCTCAAGGCCATGGCGCGCGAGGGCGTCTCGGCCTCGGTGATGAGCCTGAAGCTCAAGCGCCCGGTGACGGCGATCCACGCCAAGCTGGCCGAGCTCGGCCTCACCCCGGCGGCCGAGGCTTAAGGATATCTAGAGGGGGCGGGCCTCGTCCGGCCCGCCCGCCGGTGCCTCACCAGCTGCCGGTATTCTGCATCGAGGCCCAGGGCTCCTGCGGCGGCTTGGCCCCGCCCTTCTGCAGGATCTCGATCGAGATGCCGTCGGGCGAGCGCACGAAGGCCATGTGGCCGTCCCGCGGCGGGCGGTTGATCGTCACGCCGGCATCCTGGAGCTTCTGGCAGGTCGCGTAGATGTCGTCGACCTGATAGGCCAGGTGGCCGAAGTTGCGCCCGCCGGTATACTCCTCCGGATCCCAGTTGTAGGTGAGTTCGAGCAGCGGCGACTTGGTGTCCTTGGCCCGCGCGGCGTCGCCGGGGGCGGCCAGGAACACCAGGGTGAAGCGGCCCTTCTCGCTCTCGGTGCGGCGCACCTCCTGGAGGCCGAACTTGTTGCAGTAGAAGTCGAGCGCCTTGTCGAGATCGGCGACGCGGACCATCGTGTGCAGGTATTCCATGGCGCTCCATCCTCGGGTGTCGGGGCGCCCCTGGCGGGCGCCGGATCCGGCGTCGTAGCTAGGGCGCCTCGCGGCCCACGGGGAGGGCCGGGCTCCCGCGTCGATCCCGCGTTGCGCTGCGGCCGCCGCCGGTGCAAAGGCTGATCCCTCCGCCGCCCGCGCGACCGCCGAGGACCCCGCCATGCAGTCGATCGTTCGCCTCGCCGATTACCGCCCGAGCGACTACCTGATCGACCGCGTCGACCTCGACGTGCGCCTGCATCCGACCGAGACCCGGGTCACCGCGACGCTGGCGCTCCGCCCGAACCCCGCCGGCGAGCCCGGCGCGCCCCTCGTCCTCGACGGCGACGAGCTGACCATGCTCGCCATCGCCCTCGACGGGCAGCCGACGGGCCCGGGCGCGATCGCGGTCACGCCCCGGGCGCTGACCCTGCACCAGCCGCCGCAGCGGCCCTTCGTGCTCGAGATCGAGACGCAGGTGAACCCGAGCGCCAACACCAAGCTGATGGGGCTCTACCGCTCGAACGGCGTCTACTGCACCCAGTGCGAGGCGGACGGGTTCCGACGCATCACCTACTTCCTCGACCGGCCCGACGTGATGGCGGTCTATACCACACGGATCGAGGCCGACCGGCTCGAGGCGCCCGTGCTCCTCGGCAACGGCAACCCCGTCGAGCAGGGCGAGATCGGCCTGACCCGGCACTACGCGGTCTGGCACGACCCCCACCCGAAGCCCGCCTACCTGTTCGCCCTCGTCGGCGGCCGCCTCGGCCGGGTCGGCTCGCGCTTCACCACCATGGAGGGGCGGGACGTCGAGATCGCCGTCTACGTCGAGCCCGGCAAGGAGGGCCGCGCCGATTTCGCCCTCGACGCGGTCGCCCGCTCGATGGCCTGGGACGAGCGCACCTTCGGCCGCGCCTACGACCTCGACGTCTTCAACGTCGTCGCGGTCTCCGACTTCAACATGGGCGCGATGGAGAACAAGGGCCTCAACATCTTCAACGACAAGTACGTGCTGGCCAGTCCCGACACCGCCACCGACGCGGACTACGCCAACATCGAGGCGATCATCGCCCACGAATATTTCCACAACTGGTCCGGCAACCGGGTGACCTGCCGCGACTGGTTCCAGCTCTGCCTCAAGGAGGGCCTGACGGTCTTCCGGGACCAGGAATTCTCCTCCGACGAGCGCTCGCGCCCGGTCCACCGCATCGCCGAGGTGCGCACGCTGCGCGCCCGCCAGTTCCCGGAGGATGCCGGCCCCCTCGCCCATCCGGTGCGGCCGCAGGCCTATCGCGAGATCAACAACTTCTACACCGCGACGGTCTACGAGAAGGGCGCCGAGATCGTCCGGATGCTGCGCACCCTGCTCGGCCCCGAGATGTTCCGGCGCGGCATGGACCGCTACTTCGCCACCTGCGACGGCACGGCCGCCACGGTGGAGGATTTCCTCGCCGCCTTCGCGGCGGAGAGCGGGCAGGACCTCACCGCCTTCTCGCGCTGGTACGAGCAGGCCGGCACGCCGACCGTCGCGGTGTCGGGAACCTACGATGCGGCCGCGCGGACCTACACCCTGACGTTCCGCCAGAGCCTGCCCGTGGTGGCGACCGAGGCGACGGCGGGCGCCGCGCCGCGTCCCCTGGTGATCCCGGTGGCGCTCGGCCTCGTCGCGCCGAGGGGCGGGGCGGTCGAGGCCACGTCCGAGCGGGTGCGGGACGGCGTGTTCGTCCTGGAGACGGCGGAGGACGAACTCGTCTTCACGAACGTCGCGGCGGCGCCGGTGCCGTCGCTGTTTCGCGGCTTCTCGGCTCCGGTGAAGGTCGATCACGCCCTGACCCGGGACGAGCGGTTAGGTCTCCTCGCCCACGATTCCGACGCCTTCAACCGCTGGCAGGCAGCCCAGAGCCTCGCCATGGAGGTGCTGGTGTCACGCGCCAGGGCCGGCGCACCGCTCGAATCCGAGGCCGGGCCGGAGGGCGCAGGGCTCACCGGCGCGCTCGCGACCTTCCTCGACGGCGAGGCCTTGGCCGATCCCGCCTTCGCGGCCCTGGTCCTGACCCTGCCGGGCGAGCCGGAGGTGGCGCAGACGCTTCAGTCCGAGGTCGATCCCGACGCGATCTGGCGCGCGCGGCAAACGTTGCGGGTGCAGCTCGGCCGCGACCTCGGGCCCCGGCTCCTCGCCTTGCGCGACGCGCTCGCCGAAGCGCCGGGCACCCCCTTCAGCCCCGACGCCGCCAGCGCCGGCCGCCGGGCCCTGCGCAACGCCGCGCTCGATCTCGTGACCGCCGCCGATCCGGAAGCGGGCACCACGCTCGCCCTCGCCCAGCTCGACGCCGCCACGACCATGACCGACCGCCTCGCGGCGCTCGCGACCCTGAGCCTGGTGCCGGGCGAGGCAAGGGAGGCGGCGCTCGCCCGCTTCGCCGACACCTACCGCCACGAGCCCCTGGTGCTCGACAAGTGGTTCGCCCTGCAGGCGATGATTCCGGAGGCCGGAACGCTCGACCGGGTCCGCCGGCTGATGGAGCATCCGGCCTTCTCGCTCGGCAACCCGAATCGCGTGCGCTCGCTGGTCGCCAGCTTCAGCCTCAACAATCCGACGCAGTTCCACCGCCCCGACGGAACCGGCTACGACCTGATCGCGGAGGTGGTGCTGGCCCTCGACGGAAAAAATCCCCAAGTCGCGGCGCGGCTGCTAACTGCTTTCAATACTTGGCGTATGGTCGAGGGCGGACGCCGCCGGCGGGCCGAGGCAGCCCTGCGCCGCGTGGCCGAGGCGCCCGGTCTCTCCCCCGACGTCAGCGACATCGCCGGACGATCGCTCACACCTGGGAAATAATGCACAACCTCTTGTGACTGCTAGTAGAATCGCGTGGCGCGCAGGACACGCGCGCGTTTCGATCACTGGTTAACACTTCATTTCGACGGCGCGAGGCGCTGGACAAAATGCTTGTGGAAATGCCAGATTGAAGCTCGATTCGGGGGCCAGCCGGGAACCTCCGCGGCATCTGTCTTTCTGTTCCGTTGGGGGTTTGGGTATGCTGGAGGCGGATCCCGCCCCCTTCTCTGCGCGTGCCGCGACGATCCTCGGGATCAGCCGGGCTTCGAAGGCCGCGCACCAGCGCCTCGCCCACGCGGAATCCTGGTTGCGGTTCGCCGTCCCGGCGATGCTGGCGGCCTTCCTCCTCTGCCTCGGCACCGTCACCGCCCTGCAGCTCTCCGGCCACCGCGAGGAGGTCGTCGCCGACGCGCGGCGCGACATCGACCTCGTCGCCCGCCTGATGGCCGGCACGCTGCCGGCCTCCCTCGCCCGGTCCTCCGGCGCGTCGGAGGCGATGGCCCCGGCCTCCTTGCGCGAGCGCCTGGTGCGCCTGCTGCCGCCCGGCGGCCTGCCGGCCGGCCGCAGCGTGCTGCTGATCGGCGCCGACGACGCAATCCTGGCCGCACTGCCTGAGCAACACGGCCTGCCGCGCAATTTCGGCGAGTTCGTCGGCGAGGTGCAGGTGCTCGGCATCATGGGCGAGCGCGCCGGCGTGCTGCCGGTGGTGCTCGGCAGCGGCGAGCGGGCGCTGGCGACGGTGCGGACGGTGCCGGGAGGGGCCGGCGTCACCCAGGTCGCGGTGGTGCAGACCCTCGATTCGGTCACCGCCCTCTGGGCCGGACGGGCCCGCATCGCCGCGGTGCTGGTCGGTGCCGTGACCCTGGTGGTGGTCTGTACCGGCCTCGCCTACGCACTCCAGGCCGACCGGGCGCGGGCCGTCGACCGGGTCTGCGAGCAGGTGCGCCAGCGCCTCGACACCGCGCTCGGCCGCGGCCGCTGCGGCCTGTGGGACTGGGACATCCCGCGCGGGCGGATCTACTGGTCGGATTCGATGTACCAGCTCCTCGGCTACGTCCGGGAGCAGGAATTCCTCTCCTTCGGCGACGTCAACGCCCTGGTCCATCCGGACGACACCGACCTCTACGGGCTGGCCCGCCAGCTCGCGGCCCGCGACACCACCGTCGACCACGAGTTCCGCATCCGTGCCGCCGGCGGCGAATGGGTCTGGCTCAAGGCCCGGGCCGAGATCGTGCAGGACCTGGAGGACAATGGCCGGCACCTCGTCGGTATCGTCATCGACATCTCGGAGCAGCGGCGGCTGGCCGAATCGACCGCCACCGCCGACATGCGCCTGCGCGACGCCGTCGAGGCGGTGTCCGAGGCCTTCGTGCTGTGGGACGCGCAGAACCGCCTGGTGCTCTGCAACTCGAAGTTCCGGCGCCTGCACGCGCTGACCGCCGACGAGGCCCAGCCGGGCCGGCGCTACGACGCCATCATGGGGCGCGCCGCCCTGCCGACCGTGCGGCGCGAGATCCCCGCCGGCGAGTTCCCGGAAGCGGGCGCCCGCACCTTCGAGGCCGAGCTCGCCGACGGGCGCTGGCTCCAGATCAGCGAGCGCCGGACCAAGGACGGCGGCTACGTCTCGGTCGGCACCGACATCACGGCCCTGAAACGGCACCAGGAGCGGCTCGTGGAATCGGAACGCCAGCTCATCGCCACGATCGCCGACCTGAAGCGCTCGCGCCGGACCCTCGAGATCCAGACCCAGCAGCTCGCCGACCTCGCCGAGCGCTACCTCGACCAAAAGGCCCAGGCCGAGAGCGCGAACCGCTCCAAATCCGAGTTCCTGGCCAATATGAGCCACGAGCTGCGCACGCCCCTCAACGCCATCCTGGGTTTCGCCGAGGTGATGGAGAGCGAGGTGTTCGGCTCGCTCGGCTCCGAGAAGTACCGCGAATATTGCCGCGACATCCGCTCGAGCGGCCACTACCTCCTGTCGGTGATCGACGACATCCTCGACATGTCGCGGATCGATGCTCGCCGGGTGAAGCTCGCCAAGCAGCCGGTAGCGGTGAGCGAGGCCCTGGAGCGCGCCCTCAAGCTGATCGCCGATCCGGCCCGGTCCAAGGGGCTGACCGTCAGCGTCGAGATGAGCGCCGACACCCTGGTGATGGCCGACGAGCGCGCCCTGCACCAGATCCTGGTCAACCTGCTGCAGAACGCCGTGAAGTTCACCCCCGAGGCCGGGCGGGTCGCGGTGCGCACCCGGCGCGCCCTCGACTCGGTGCACATCTTCGTCGAGGATAGCGGCATCGGCATCCCGAAGGCGGCCCTGCCGAAGCTCGGCTACCCGTTCGAGCAGGTCGAGACCAACTTCGCTCGCAGCTACAAGGGCTCCGGCCTCGGCCTCGCCATCGCCCGCTCGCTCGCCGAGCTTCACGGCGGGGGCCTGCGCATCCGCTCCGAGGAGGGCACCGGCACGATCGTGCTCGTGCGCCTGCCGCGGCCCGGCCTCAACGACGCCGCCGAGGCACAGGACGCGGCGGCGGAGCTCGGGGCGTGAGGGACGTTCGCGAGCACGCAGAGAAGCGCTCGACCTGAGAGCCTGTTTGAGCGATTGCGCCGATCGATCTGCGTACAGGCTGACATCTCTCCGCGTCATCCCGGGTCTCGGCAATGCCGAGAACCCGGGATCCCTAACCGCTGACGCAGCCTGAAAGGGCGGGCAGCGTTCCGCTTCATCCTGCAAGATCAGCGGTTATGGATCCCGGGTTCCGCTGCGCGGCCCCACGGATGATGGAGAGGGTGTCAAGTCCATCGGCCAACTCGGATGAGCTCCGAGCCGTGGTGTGTCTTCGTCCGGCCGCAACCTGACGCTCCCCCTTTCCGGGCCCGGAACGGGCCTGCACGACTGGAGCGTCGGCGGAAGAAGATCCGGGAAAGGGCGAGGCTCACGATTGGCGATCCGCCGGCGATACCGGTGGTTCGACGCGGTCGTGCGGGCCGGAGGCCGCGACACCGCCCCGACAAGGTCCTGAACCCTCAGTCGGACACCCGCTCGACCAGCGTCAGCAGGCACCCCGGCCGCGCCGTGTGGATATTGACGAAAGCCGTCCGCGGATCGTCGAGGGCCCGCGCCAGCGGCGCGTCGACCTCCGTGCCGGCGCAGACATGGCCGAGATCGTAGAGGCATTGGTGCTCGCCGTCATAGGCGCGCACGGAGACGAGCGGGTTCGCCCGCACGATCGGCGCGACCTCGCCGACCGTCTCGGCGCGGGGGCAGTCGGTCGCGTGCAGGAAGATCGGGCTCGGCGTCCAGTAGATCCCCAGCGGCTTTTGCAGGTCGTAGGAGCCGAGCAGCATCGTCTCCCCCGGCGCGGCGAGGCGCAGGCAGTGCCGGCACGGAAACGCGCCGCCCGGCGTCGCGACGATCCGCCGGAGCGGGTTGCCGCGGTCGTCGGTGCCGGTCGCGCGGAAGCGTTCGGCGGTCTCGGTGGGGATCGGGATGCAGCGGAAAGCGGTCATGCTTTGTCCTCCTCGGACGAACCTTAAGCGGCCGGGAGGAGGCGCTTCATCCCGCTTCTTGCGCCCGAATCGTGACCCCCGGGCATCCGCCGCGCGGGCCCGGGGCTTCCATCGACGACCTTGACGGTTCAGGCCGCCCGCACCGTGGCGAGGAACCGCGCGACCTCGGCGCCGAGATGCTCGGACTGGCGCGACAGCTCGGTGGCCGAGGCGAGCACCTGGGTCGCCGCGGCCCCGGTCTCCTCCGCCGCGCCTGCCACCCCGGCGATGTTGCCGGTGACCTCGCCGGTGCCGGTCGCGGCCTGAGAGACGTTGCGGACGATCTCCTGCGTCGCGACGCCCTGCTCCTCGACCGCGGCGGCGATCGCCACCGTGACGGTGTCGATCTCGCGGATCCGCGCGGTGATGGCGGTGATCGCCGCGACCGTCTCGCCGGTGGCGCTCTGCACCGCCGCGATCTGCTGGCCGATCTCCTCCGTCGCCCGCGCGGTCTGGCTCGCCAGCTCCTTCACCTCGGCGGCGACCACCGCGAAGCCGCGGCCGGCGGCGCCGGCACGGGCCGCCTCGATTGTGGCGTTCAGCGCCAGCAGGTTCGTCTGCGCGGCGATCGACGAGATCAGGCCGGCGACGTCGCCGATCCGGCCGACGGTCTGGCTCAGCGCGCGCACCTGGGCGCCGGTCCGGTCGGCCTCCGTCACGGCGGCCCGGGCGAGGCCGGCCGAGCCGTCGACCTGGCGGCCGATCTCGGCCACCGAAGCGCCGAGCTCCTCCGCCGCCGCCGCGACGGTGCCGACATTCGAGGCGGCCTCCTCGGCGGCGGCGGCAACCGCGGCGGACTGGCTCGCCGTCTCGGTCGCCGTGCCGGTCATCTGGCCGGCGGTCGCCTGCAATTCGGTCGCCGAGGCCGAGACCAGGCCGACGATGCCGCCGACCGCCTGCTCGAACCCGTCGGCGAGCATCATCATGGTGCGCCGGCGCTCCGCGGCCGCCGCGGCGTCGGCGATCCGCTTGATCTCCGCCTGCTCGGCCGCCTTCTGCGCCACCATCGCCTTGATGCCCTCGACCGCGCGGCCGATGGCGCCGATCTCGTCGCCCCGGCGTGCCTCGCGGATCTCGGCCTCGATCTCGCCATGGGCCATGCGCTCGAGCACGCGCACGAGGCGGCTGATCGGCCGGGTGACGCCGAGCACGGCCACCAGGGCGACCACCGCGAGGCCGAGCAGGAGGCCGAGGCCGCTCACCACCATCAGCCGGGTGCGGGTGGCGTTGGTCTGGTCGGTCAGGTCGTCCGAGCTCCGGGAAACGTAGTTCTGGATGTCGAGGGCGAGCTTCCTCGTCTCCTGAATCTGGCCGCCCAGGACGGGATCAACGCTGCGCCGGAACAGAGCGAGCGCCTCGGCATTGCGGTGCGTGACACCGAGGTCGCGGACCGCCGCGAGTTTGGCCGCCAAGTCGTCGAGGTCGCGGGCGATTGCGTCGATGCGGCCGGTGAAGGTCGGGGCCCGCTCGCGCAAAGCCGCGACGGCCGGCTTGAGCCCCGCGAGCGACTCGTCGAACTCGGCGTTGGCGCGGCGCATCTGCGCCTCGTCGGTCTCGGCGACGATGCGGAACGTCGCGTAGCTCAGGGTGTAGAGGGTGCGGTTGAGGAAGGTGGCGCTGCCCGGCGCCCGCGCCTCGCGCGTCAGGAACAGGCTGTAGGCGTCGTCGATCGCCGACATGCGCCCTTGGGCGTACCAGACGCAGCCGCCGACCATGACGGCGATCAGCAGGACGGCAGCAGTGAGTTTGTGGAGAATCTTGAGCTTGGCGAGCACGGGGCCGTTCCCTGGCGGAGGCTTGCGATAGGCAAACTAAGACAACGAACGCCTTAATCCTGCGTAAATCCGCAAGTCTTTGTCCTGCGCTCAGCCTATTCGCGTCGGATTTCAGCCACATCCGCCGTAGCACGAGCACGTCAGCCCGCGACACGCTTATATTCCGCCCTCGATACGCAAGGTCATCCGTGAGGCAGTCCGGCTGCCTCGACGCGCACGGGCGCCGCCTCGCACGCGAGGGGCGAGATCGGACGGCCGGCTCCGAAACTCGGCAGGAACGCCCGCCCGTGCGAAGTGTTCCGCTTGGCAGAGCCCGATCTCGCCGAAAAAATGCCCCGGCGCTCGCGGTCGCATGCACCGGGGCAGGTGCAGGACCCGCCTCAACGACCACCCGGACCGCCTCGAGCACGTCACGATCGCGCCGCGATCGCGAAGCTCTCCGGGTTTTTGATTTTTCAGCATTTTCTGCGACGAACCGGTGTCCACTTCGTCGAAAGTTGCTCTCGCCGGCCGCGCCGGACGGGAGCGGCTTATCCCAGCAGCGCCTCGAACGCCTCCCGTACGCCCGCACGGGTCTCGGTGAGCTGCGCCGTCAGCGCCGCCTCGTCGGGCTGGCCCAGCGCCGCGGCGAGGCGGGCCCGGGCCGCCGGCGGGGCCGTCCGGGAAAACTCGCCCTCGACCATCAGGCGCTGCCAGTGATGCACGTCGTCGAGGAGCCGGTAGGCGGTGATGAGGCGGCCGGCGAGCCCCCGCTCGACGAAGCCGTGGGCGCCGGCGCGCTCCAGCACCTCCGGCGCGTCGAGGCCGACGAGGTCGGGCTGCGCGCTCGCGTGGGACAGGACCAGGGCTTGCGCGAGGAAGTCGAGGTCGAGGAGCCCGCCCGGCGCGAGCTTGAGGTCGAGGGGACCGTGATCGCCCTTCTCGCGCGCGACGAGCGCGCGCATCGCCCGCACCTCGCCGGCGACGAAGGCCGCCTCGCGCGGCTGGCGCAGGACCGAGGCGGCGGCGGCGGCGGCCTCCGTCATCAGGCCGGCATCGCCAGCGATGGCCCGGGCCCGGGTCAGCGCCATGTGCTCCCACAGGGCCGCCTCGTCGCGCCAATAGGCCGAGAAGCGCTGCCACTGGTTGGCGATCGGGCCCTGGCCGCCGCTCGGGCGCAGGCGAAGATCGACCTCGTAGAGCCGGCCGCGCCGGGTCGGCACGGTGAGCGCCGCGACGAGGCGCTGGGTCAGGCGGTTGTAGTAGACCGCCGCGTCGAGGCGGCGCGGTCCGTCGCTCTCGCGCGAATCCGGGTCGAAATCGTACAGGACCACGAGGTCGAGGTCGGAATCGGCGGTGAGCTGGCGCGAGCCGAGGCGCCCGAGGCCGAGCACCGCGAAGCGCCCGCCGGGCACGCTCCCGTGCTCCTCGGCGAAGGCGGCCTCCACCGCCCCGAGCGCCGCCGCGACGGTGACCTCGGCGATGCCCGCATAGGCCCGGCCCGCCCCGGCCGGCGGCAGGA
Organism: Methylobacterium sp. EM32; assembly: GCF_040593685.1. NCBI lineage: Bacteria > Pseudomonadati > Pseudomonadota > Alphaproteobacteria > Hyphomicrobiales > Methylobacteriaceae > Methylobacterium > Methylobacterium sp. EM32. The sequence goes on from NZ_JBEXZS010000025.1 coordinate 36,431, forward strand.
TACCGGAGAGGAGACGCGCGCCGGTGACGAATCGCAGCTGGCGGGCGGCGTCGCGGCTGCGGTCGAGGAAATCCTCGAAGTCGCGGGGCCGGCCGAGGCCGGCGCGGAACGGCTCGGCCAGCGCCTCCGGCTCGGTCACCGGCGCCACGAAGGCCGGGTCGATCACCGCGTCGAGGACGTGCGGGCTGAACGCCACCGTGTCGGCGAGCCGCGGCACGGTGCCAAGGAGGTCGGCGAAGAGCAGCCGCAGGCGCTCGTGCGAGCGCAGGATGGTGAGGAGCTCGACCGCGGCCGGCATCCGCCCGAAGGCGCGATCGAGGGCGGCGAGCGCCCCGTCGGGATCGGCCGTGCCGGCGAGCGCCTGGATCAGCGCCGGCACCAGCTCGGTCAGCACCTCGCGGGCGCGCGGGCTCGTCACCGCCGGGCGGCGGCCGAAATGCCAGCCCCGCACCGTCTCGGTCGCCCGCTCCGGCGCCCGGAAGCCGAGGCGACGCAAGGTCGCGAGCGTCTCGGGATCGTCCTCGACACCGGTGAAGACGAGGTCGCCGACCTCCGCCGCGAGATCCGGCTCGGCCTCGAACAGCAGGGCGTAATGCCCCTGGACCCGGCGCGCCTCGGCGGTCAGGGCCGCGCCGAAGGCGGCCTCGTCGGCATAGCCGAGGAAACGGGCGAAGCGCCCGAGCTTCGCGGTGTCTTCCGGTAGGCGCTGGGTCTGCTCGTCGGCCACCATCTGCAGCCGGTGCTCGACGGTGCGCAAGAAGCGGTAGGCCTCCGAGAGCTCGTCGCGCGCGTCGGCCGTGATCCAGCCCTCGTCGTGGAGGGCCGCCAGCATCTCCAGGGTGCGCCGACCGCGCAGGGACGGGCGGCGCCCGCCGAAGACCAGCTGCTGGGTCTGGACGAAGAACTCGACCTCGCGGATGCCGCCGCGCCCGAGCTTGATGTCGTGGCCGGCCACCGCGATGGCGCCGTGGCCGCGCACGGCGTGGATCTGCCGCTTCATCGCGTGCACGTCGGCGATCGAGGCGAAATCGAAGTATTTTCGCCAGACGAACGGCCGCAGCTCGGCGAGGAAGGACTCCGCGAGCGTGAGGTCGCCGGCGACCGGCCTCGCCTTGATGAAGGCGGCGCGCTCCCAGTTCTGCCCGACCGTCTCGTAGTAGGTATAGGCGGAAGGCAGCGACAAGGCGGTCGGGGTCGAGCCGGGATCGGGCCGCAACCGGTAATCGACGCGGTGAACGTAGCCGTCGGCGGTGCGCTCCTGCAGCAGCTTGGCGACCGCTTGCGCGATCCGGCTGAAGAACGGCGTCGCCTCGACGCCCTCGCGCAGGGGCGCGACGTCGGGATCGAACAGCACGATCAGGTCGACATCGCTCGAATAGTTCAGCTCGCCGGCCCCGAGCTTGCCCATGCCGAGCACGATCAGGCCCGATCCGGCTTGCGGGTTCGTCGGGTCGGGGGGCAGGAAGCGGCCGGTGCCCGCGGCCTGGATGAGGGCCGCGTCGACCGCGGCATTCACCGAGGCGTCGGCGAAGTCGGAGAGCGCCGCCGTCACCTGCTCCAGGGACCAGACCCCGCCGATGTCAGTGAGCGCCACCAGCAGCGCGTGGGCGGCGCGGTTGCGGCGAAGGCTCTTGGCGACGTCGCCGCCGGCCAAGCCCGCGGCCCGCTGGTCGGCCAGGATCGCGGCATTGGACTCTTCCGGCGGGCGCTCCAGCAGGCCGGCGAGCCGGGCGGGGTCGCGGGAGGCCAGGCCCCACAGGAACGGCGAATGGTCGGCGAGGCCGAGGAGGAGGTCGCGGGCCGGGCCGCCGTCGCCCAGGAGGGGCGCGAGGTCGGGCGCCTCGGCCAGGAGGTCGGCGAGGCGGTCTCGCGCCCGCTCCGGCTCGGCGAGGCGGGGCGCCCGGGTCAGGCGCGCGGAAAGGCCGGTCACGCGGCGACCTCCCGGGCGGCCGGCTCGCGCGGCGGGGCCGGCAGGCGTAAGGTCGCGCGCAGGCCCGGCGCGTTGTCGTCGAGCGTGAAGGTGCCCTGGTGCAGGCGGGCGACGGCGTTGACGAGGCTGAGCCCCAGGCCGAAGCCGGGACGGGTGCGGGCGGTCTCGAGCCGCACGAAGCGCTCCAGCACCCGGCCGCGCTCGGCCTCCGGGATGCCCTCGCCCTGGTCGGCGACGGTGAGCACCACGCTGCCCTCCTCCCGCCGGGCCACGACGCGGACCACCGGCCCAGAGGCCGGATCCGCGGTTTTCTGCCCGTATTTTAGGGCCCCGTATTTCAGGGCATTGTCGATCAGGTTCGCCATCGCCTGTCCGATCAGCTCGCGGCTGCCATGCAGGACCAGGCCGTCCTCGACCTCGGCCTGCACCGCGATGCCGCGCTCCTCCGCCACCGCTTCGTACAACTCCGCGACCTCGAGGGCGACCGCCCCGGCATCGAATTCCGCCAAGCCCTCGCGGGCATTGCCGGCCTCGAGCCGGGCGATCATCAGGAGCGCGTTGAACACCCGGATCAGGTTGTCGCTCTCCTCGATGTTTGCCTCGAGCGCCGCCCGCAGGGAATCCGGGTCGCTGCCCGCGCGGAGCGCCGCATCGGCCTTGTTGCGCAGGCGGGTGAGCGGGGTCTTGAGGTCGTGGGCGATGTTGTCGGAGACCTCGCGCATGCCGCGCATCAACTCGCCGATGCGGTCGAGCATCGCGTTGAGGTTGCTCGCCAGCCGGTCGAGCTCGTCGCCGGTGCCGGCGAGCGTCAGCCGGCCGTCGAGGTCGCCCGCCATGATGCCGCGGGTGATCTCGGTCATGTGGTCGACGCGCTTCAGGACGCGCTGGGCGATGAACCAGCTGCCGAGGAAGCCCAATCCCACCACCAGCATCAGCGACCAGGCGAAGGCGCGTCCGATCACGGCGCGGAGGCGGTCGCGCTCCTCGACGTCGCGGCCGACGAGCAGGCGGAATCCCCCCGGCAGGGTGAAGATGCGCACGATCGCCCGGTGGTCGAGGCGCTCGCCGTCGGTGCCGCGGCCGTAAGGAGTCTCGGTCTGGCCCGGCTCGTTGAGCACCCCGGGCGGCAGCGCCTCGACATTGCCGGCGACGTGCTCGCCCGCCGGCGTGGTGACGAGGTAGAGCGAGGCGCCGGGCTCGCGCGAGCGGCGCTCGACCACGCTCACCAGCCGGCGGATGCCGCCCGACGCGTACTGGTCCGACAGGCCGTTGATCTCGGCCTCGATGGTCGAGACGATCTGGTCGTCGAGGACCCGCCGGGCGTTCCAGGCGACGTAGCCGAGGGCGAAGAACGCGAAGGCGGCGAAGACCAGGAGATAGGCGAGCGAGAGCTTGAACGCCGTGGTGCGAAACAGCGCGCCCAGGCGGGCCAGCACGCCGTCGGGCGCAGGCGCTCCGAAGGCGCTTTGGCCGAGAGGGCCCGTCTTCTGGGTGCTCACGCCTCGCCGCCGGCGCGGACCATGTAGCCGGCTCCCCGCACGGTGTGGATCATCGGGCGCTCGAAACCCTTGTCGACCTTGGCGCGCAGGCGCGAGACGTGGACGTCGATCACGTTGGTCTGGGGGTCGAAATGGTAGTCCCAGACGTGCTCCAGCAGCATCGTGCGGGTGACGACCTGGCCGGCATGGCGCATCAGGTATTCGAGCAGGCGGAATTCCCGCGGCTGGAGCGGGATCTCCTGGCCGGCCCGGGTGACCCGGTGCGACAGCCGGTCGAGTTCGAGGTCGCCGACGCGGTAGGTCGTGGCTTCCGCGGCCGCGCCGCCGCCGCGCCTTCGCGCCAGCACCTCGATCCGCGCCATCAATTCGGAGAAGGCGTAGGGCTTGGGCAGGTAATCGTCGCCGCCGGCCTTGAGGCCCTTCACCCGGTCGTCGACCTGGCCGAGCGCCGACAGGATCAGCACCGGCGTCTCGACGCCCTGCTCGCGCAGCGAGCGGATCAGCGACAGGCCGTCGAGCTTCGGCAGCATGCGGTCGACCACCAGCACGTCGTAGGCGCCCTCGCGCGCCAGCGCGTATCCGTCGAGCCCGTCATCGGCGGTGTCGGCGACGTGGCCGGCCTCGCGAAAGGCCTTGGAGAGGTAGCTGGACGCCTCGCGGTCGTCCTCGATGATGAGCAGGCGCATGTCGGGCATTCTAGGGCAGATCCCCGGCGCGCGGGAGTTTCCGATCCGGGATCCTGGCGCCCTTCGAACCCGGGGCGGGCCCCGCCCGGCATGCCGCGCTGATTGGGGGAGGAATCGCGGCATGCCGGGCATCGCCGCCGGGGTCGGCAGGCCGAGCGGGGGAGCTCGGCCTGCCGCGGCGCGGTGCACCGGGTCGTCTGGGGGGCGACGATGATGACCCGGCGCCTCGGCCCTCGGGGCCTTGAAGCGCGGCGGCGCCCGGGGGGGATGGGCGCCGCCGCGTTCCGGCGACCCTGCCGTTATGAGCGCCGCCGGCTTACGCCGGTGTCTCCGCTCCATGAATTGTGCGTAATCTTCGCCGGAGCGGGATCTCCGCTCCGGCGCGCGCCTCACACCACCGGCGGAGCCGTGGCGGCAGCGTCCGGCGCCGGCGACTTGGTGCCGGAGACGAGCGGTCCGTCGCCGTGGACCAGGGTCATCACCAGGGCGATCACCGCCAGGATCGCGGCGACGACCGCCGGGACCAGGAAGGCCCGCTCGCCGAAGAGGCCGTGCAGCAGACCGCCGGAGATCGCCCCGAGGCTGAGGGCGGCCCAGAGCGGCGCCTGGATCCAGAAGGACGGCGAGGGATGGCCGAGCAGCAGGTTGGCGAGCCCGGTGCCGAAGCGCACCACCGCGCCGGTGACGTAGGTGAGCGCCAGGCTGCGCCCCTCCTCGTCCTGGAGGACGGCGTTCTGCATGCCGAGCGCCAGCACGATCGGGTAGGCGTGGATCGGGAACTCCTCCGGCCCGCGTGGCATGGCGAGGCCGACGCAGAGCAGTATTGCCTGGAGGCCGAGCAGCACCGCCAGGCGCCAGTAGCCGACCGCCGCGGCGAGCAGCGTGCCGATGAAGGCCCCAAAGCAGAACAGCGCGATGGTGCTGCCGACCCGGGTGACGTTGCCCCATTCCCCCAAGCTGACCGCGGCGCCGAGGCGGGTGGTGTTGCCGCTCATGAAGGACATGAACAGCTGCGAGAATTCGAGGAAGCCGATCGCGTCCGCGCAGCCGGCCAGCGCCGACAGGGCCAGCGCGAACGGGACCCGCGTGCTCGCGGCGGCCGGAAAGGCCTTCGTTTCCTTCTCTGCTGCCATTCAGCCTCTCTCCTGTGCTGCCGTCGGGGCAGACATCGCTCCGATGCAGAACAGGGTTGCAGCGTGACGGTTCCGCTGCGGTGCGTCAGAACACAGCGTCAGGTACGGCGCAGGCCGGGCAGCACGTCGGCCAGGGCGTTGTAGTCGAAGGGCTTCGACCAAGCGGGAATCGCCTCATAATCGGCCGGGATCGCCGCGGCGTCGTAGCCGGTGGCGAAGACCATCGGCACGCCGCGTCGGCTCAGCTCGGCGACCAGCGGGTAGACAAGCTCGCTCCGCAGGTTGATGTCGAGGACCGCGAGGTCGAGGGCTTGCGTATCCAGCAGGGCCCGCGCCTCCTGGACCGTCGGCACCGGGCCGACCACCTCGGCTCCGTGGCGGATCAGGGCGCGCGAGATGTCGTCGGCGATGAAGTACTCGTCCTCGACCACGAGAACCCGAAGGCGATCGGGCTTCTCCTGTCCTGTCATCGGATGATCCTCGCCTCGGGCGGCGCGCCCCGCACGGGCACCGTCCGGTGGTACACTATCACGGGGCGGCGGGTTCCGCCGCGACCGCAACTTTCGAGCCGCGGCTCACTGTGGACAACCAGGGCGTGAAGCGCTCAGTAGAGCCGCGTCTTGTACGATTCCTCCATCAGCTGCTCGGCCTCGGCGACGCCGATGGCGCCGGTCTGCTCGGCGAGCACGCGGCCGAGGCTCGGGAAGCTCTCGCGCGGCACCTGCGCCGTCGGGTCCCAGAGCCGGGCCCGCATCACCGCCTTGCCGCAATGGAAGAAAGCCTCGCGCACCGTGACGACGAGGCCGGTGGTCGGCACCTTGCCCTGGGCGGCGAGGGGCGTGAGCAGGGCCGGATCCGTGGTGAGGCGGGCGGTGCCGTTGACCCGCAGGGTCTCGGTGAGGCCGGGCACGAGGAAGATCAGGCCGATGCCGGGCGCGGCGAGCAGGTTGCCGAAACTGTCGGCGCGGTTGTTGCCGCGCCGGTCCGGAATCAGCAGGGTGGCGTCGTCGATGACCTGCACGAAGCCCGGCGCGTCGCCCCGCGGGCTCGCATCGGCGCGGCCTTCCGCATCCGCGGTGGCGACCACCAGGAACGGCGAGAGCGCGATGAAGGCGCGGGCATGCCGGTCGAGCCGGGCCTGCACCTTGCCCTCGGCCAGGCGGCTGACCGGGCCCATATGGCCGCGCAGGGCGGTTGCGTCGCGGATCCCGTCCCCGTTCGTGTCGCCATCCATGTCGCCCGTCTCCCGCTGCGGCGTAAGGTCCGTCGCGGCCGTGATCCGCGCGGCCGCCCTATCTCGTTGCGCGAGGGTGCGGGTTCCGGGCGATCGGTGCAAGGCGATCGGTGCAAGCGATGAGAGTTCCCGGCGTTACGCCAGCCCGCCTCGGCCTCGCGGCCGTCCTCGCCCTGCTCGCGCAGCCGGCCGCGGCGGGGCTGACGCCCAAGGACCTCTCGGGCGTCGGGCTGGCGCCGCCCGCCGGGGCGCGGGCGCCCCTCGACGCCGCCTTCACGGACAGCGCCGACGGACGGCGCCTGACCCTTCGCGAGGCGCTCGCCGGGCGCCCCGCCCTGCTGATGCCCCTCGACTATGCCTGCCGGAACGTCTGCGACCCGATGCTCGCCGTCGCCGGGACGGCGCTCGCCGCCACCGGGCTCGCGCCGGGCAGCGACTACCGGCTGGTGACGCTCGGCATCAATCCGCGCGCCGACGCCGCCACCGCCCGCGCCATGGTGGCCGAGCAGCTCGGGCCGGGACCGCTCCTCGCCGGCGCCGTCGTGCTCACCGGATCGCCGGGACCGGTCGAGGCGGTGACGCGGGCGGTCGGCTACGCCTACGCCTACGACCGCGACACCGACTCCTACGCCCATCCGGCCGGCGCCTTGGTGCTGACCGGCGACGGCCGGGTCGCCCGGGCGCTGTCGCCGCTGGCGATGACCGCCCGCGACCTGCGCCTCGCCCTGGTCGAGGCCGGAGACGGCCGGGTCGGCGGCCTCGCCGACCGGCTGGTGCTGCTCTGCTACGGCTACGATCCGCAGACCGGGGTCTACACGGCGCTGATCCGCCGCATCCTCGCGGCCTCGGGACTCGTCACGGTCGCGGGCATTGCCGGCCTGGTGCTGGTGCTGCACCGGCGCTCGCGCCGGACCCCGGCCGCCTGACGTAACCCCGGCTTAACGACGACCGCGATCGCCCATGGGCGCCGGGCGGCGGGTGGGGCAGACTGCCCCTGCGTCGCGGGGGTGGCCGCATCGCGATCGTGATCCTGGCCGCCGCACCACGGAACCGAGAGACAGATGGCCCTCCCCCTCGTCATCACCGTGGCGCCGAACGGCGCCCGCCGCACCAAGGCCGACCACCCCGCTCTGCCGATCGACCCGCGGGAGATCGGCCTGGACGCCGCCCGCTGCCGCGAGGCCGGCGCCGCGATGATCCACCTGCACGTGCGGGACGCCGAACAGCGCCACACCCTCGACCTCGACCGCTACCGGGCGGCGCTCGCCGCGGTGCGCCGGGAGGCCGGGCCGGAGATGATCTGCCAGGTCACCACCGAGGCGGTCGGCCTCTACGGCCCGGCCGAGCAGATGGCGGCGATGCGGGCGCTCAAGCCCGAGGCGTTCTCGGTCGCCCTGCGCGAGCTCTTCGCCGAGCCGGAGGACGAGGCTGCCGCCGCCGCCTTCCTCGCCGAGCAGGCCCGGGCCGGGGTGATGGTGCAGCACATCCTGTACGATGCGGGCGACGTCACCCGCTTCCAGGGCCTCGTGGCGCGGGGGCTGATCCCGCTCGACCGAGCGAGCGTCCTGTTCGTGCTCGGCCGCTACGCCGTCGGCCAGCGTTCCGATCCCGCCGACCTGCTGCCGTTCCTGAGCGCCTGGAATTCCGAGCACCACCTCGACCTGCCCTGGGCGCTCTGCGCCTTCGGGCCGCGGGAGGCGGCCTGCCTCGTCGCCGCGGCGGCGCTCGGCGGGCATGCCCGGGTCGGGTTCGAGAACAACCTCTGGCGCCCGGACGGCAGCCTGGCACCGGACAACGCCGCCCAGGTGGCCGGCCTCGCGGCCCTGGCCCGCGCGATCGGGATCGCCGTCGCGTCGCCCGCGCAGGCGCGGGTCCTGTTCGTCGGGGAAGCGTGAGGCCTACTGGCTGACCGCGGCAGCCGGCTCCGGCGCCGCCGCGGCGGTCTGGGGCACCGGGGGGGCGGGTTTGCGTACGACGAAGTGGCGGAACTCGACCGGGCGGCGCGGCGGCAGCGGCATCTTGGGGCCGGCTTCCGGCTCGGCCGGCGCGGCGGCGGGCTCCAGGGCGGCGACGGTGGTCGCCGCGGCCGGGTGGGCGGCGGGCGCGGGAGAAGCGGCGGCGGGCGTCGCCGCGAGGCTGACCGTCTGGCCGGAGGTCGGGAACGCCAGGGCGGCGCTGTTGCCGGCATAGGCGAGGGCCTGGCTGGTAGGGGTGGCCGGGGCGGCGTGGAACGCCAGGGAGGCCGGGCGGAGCGGCGGCAGCGGCACGGTGACCACCGGATCGGCCGCCGCCTGCGCCGACGGCTCCTGCGCCGACGCCATCTGGACCGGAGCGGCTTGGGTCGGAGCGGCTTGGACCGGAGCTTGGACCGGCTGGGCCATCGCCGGCTGCTGCTGCGCGGTGGGGGTCGGCAGGGCGTAGGGCTGCGCGGCGGCCTGCTGGGCGTAGGCGCCCGCCAGGGCGGCGACCGAGGGGTCGGCGGAGGCGGTGGCGGTCGTCGCCGTCTGGCGGGCGCCGAAGACGCTGCCGAGGAACTTGTTGAGCGGGTTGGCGGGCAGCTCGCGGGCCGGCGGCGCTTCGAGCTCGGCCACATCGGTGCGGATGCCCGCCCGCTTGGCGGCGTAGTAGTAGCCGCGGGCGTAGTAGCTGTAGGCCTGGGCCTCATTGCCGTGCGCGGTCTTGTAGGCGCCGGCGAGGTAGGCGACGCCGTAGGTCAGGTTGATCCTGGCATCGAGCAGGCCGGCGGGCGAGCCGCTATAGCCCAGCGCCCGGGCGGTGCCGTGCTTGATCTGCATCAGGCCCATCGCCCCGCCGCGGCCGACCGCGCGGGGGTTGTAGCCGCTCTCCCGCTTCACCACCCGGTGGATGAAGCTCGCCGGGACGCCGTTGGCCTTGGCATGCGCCTCGATCAGCGCGTCGATGTTGTCGCGGACGGGGCTCACCTGCGCCGTGGCGGGGAGCGGCGCCGCGACGGCGACGGCGATGAGGAGGCGCTTGCGCATGCAGAACCTGCTGGAGGGGCCGGTGCGCGACCGCACCGACGGGGAGGCCCATCCTGCTCCGGTTCAAATGCGGCGGGAAAGAGACTTGGCCGTTCCGGGGTCGAACTTGGCCGTTAACTCAACCGGAAAACGGTCAGGTTTCGCACTGCGGTGTGGCGCCAAGACCACAACGGCCAAGCTTCTTCGGTCGCCCACAGCGGAGTCGAGAGATCCGGCGATTCGGGCGATTCGCGTCAGCGCCGCCCGCCGCCGAACCCACCCC
>NZ_JBEXZS010000026.1:0-4059 GCF_040593685.1 Methylobacterium sp. EM32
CCCCGGCACGATCAGCCGCAGCGACGCCCCCGCCACCACCCGGTCCCCGAACGGCGCGACGAGCCGCCCGGCCGCCAGCGCCTCGCCCAGCAGTGCGCTGTGGCCGATGAGCACGCCGTGGCCGGCGAGCGCGGCGTCGAGCGCGATGCCGTAGAGCGAGAACGCCGCCTCCCGGGCCGGGCGCAAGGCCCCGGTGCCGTAGCGGGCAAGCCAGCGCGGCCAGTCCTCGCGCCAGACCGAATCGTGCAGGAGCGTCGCCCCGCTCAGGTCCCGCGGGTGGTGCAACGTCGCCGCCAGCGAAGGCGAGCAGACCGGAAACAGGTCGTCCTGCGCGAGCACCACGGACGTACAGCCGGCCGGCGCTTCGCCGAAATACAGGCCGAGATCGACCGACTCGCGGGCATAGTCCGGCGGGTCGTCCCGGGTCAGGATCGCGACGTCGAGGTCGAAGGCGGCCTGCAGGCCCGGGAGCCGGGGGGCGAGCCAGAGCTGGGCGATGCAGGGCAGGGCCGCGAGCGTCAGGCTGCGCGGCCGGCCGACCGCGCGCATCACCCGCACCGCCTGGTTCACCGCGTCGAAGGCCGTCGTCAGGGACGGCAGCACCGCCCGGCCCTCCGCGGTCAGGCACAGGCCGTTCGGCCGGCGGTGGAAGAGCGGCCGGCCGAGCCAGGCCTCGAGCCCCTTCACCTGGGCGCCGATCGCCGCCGGGGTGACGTGCAGCTCCCGGGCCGCCGCCCCATAGCCGCCGTGGCGTGCCGCCGCCTCGAAGGCCCGCAGGGCGTTGAGGGAGGGTGGGGCCGCCCGGCCGGCCGGATCCATCGCGAGGCCTTAAGCGTGCGAGGCCAAGAAAAGCTTGGCCTGAGCCGCAGCTTATCCCGTTTGCGGGCCGATCGGGCAAGCCCGACACTCGGCGAGGCCGACACTCAGGAAGCCCGACCCTCGGGCCCTGCCACCGACGGGACCCTCGACCATGCGCCTGCTCCACGACGGCTATTTCGACCGCGGCCTCGACGCCGACCCGGAGCTCGCCGCCTCGATCCGCGGCGAGCTAGCCCGGCAGCGGGACGGGATCGAGCTGATCGCCTCGGAGAACATCGTCTCGCGGCTGGTGCTGGAGGCGCAGGGCTCGGTGCTGACCAACAAGACCGTCGAGGGCCTGCCCTACCGGCGCTATTACGGCGGCGCCGCGCATGCCGACGCGATCGAGGCCCTGGCGGTGACCCGGGCGACGCGGCTGTTCGGCTGCCGCTTCGCCAACGTGCAGCCGCATTCGGGCTCGAACGCCAATGCGGGCGTCTTCCTCGGCCTGCTGGCGCTCGGCGACACCATCCTGTCGATGGGCGTCGAGGCCGGCGGCCATATCAGCCACGGCCATCCGGCGACCCTGACGGGCCGCGATTACCGCATCGTCCGCTACGGCGTGGAGCGCGACAGCGAGCGGGTGGAGCTGGATTCCGTGGCGGCGCTCGCCCGCGCGCACAGGCCGAAGATGATCGTCGCCGGCGGCTCGGCCTATGCCCGCGCCCTCGATTTCGCGGGGTTGCGCGCCATCGCCGACGAGGTCGGGGCGCTGCTGATGGTCGACATGGCGCATTTCGCCGGCCTCGTCGCCACCGGGCTCTATCCGCATCCCTTCCCGCACGCCCACGTGGTCACCTCGACCACCTACAAGTCCCTGCGCGGCGCCCGCGGCGGGCTGGTGCTGTGGAACGACCCCGCCCTGTCGGACCGGATCAATTACGGGATCTTCCCGGGCGTGCAGGGCTCGGTGATGATGCACGCCGTCGCCGCCAAGGCGGCCTGCTTCGGCGAGGCCCTGCGGCCGGAATTCCGCGCCTACAACCAGGCCGTCCTCGCCAATGCCCGGGCGCTCGCCGCGAGCGTGGCCGAGGCCGGGATGCGCCTCGTCGCCGGCGGCACCGATTGCGGGCTGATGCTGGTCGACCTCTCGCCGCAAGGCATCACCGGGGATGTGGCCGCCGTGGCGCTGGAAGCGGCGGGCCTCGCGGTCAACAAGAACCAGATCCCGTTCGACGCCCGCCCGCCCGAGGCCCCCTCGGGCCTGCGCCTGTCCTCGAATGCCGGCACGGCGCGGGGCTTCGGGGTGGAGGAATTCGGCCAGGTCGGCCGCTGGATCGCCCGGGTGGTCTCAGGCCCCCACGACGCGGCCGGGCTGGCGACGGTGCGGGAGGAGGTGCTGGCCCTGTGCCGGCGGTTCCCGATCTATGGCGGGGCGTGAGGCTGGTTAGAGCAAGATCCTGAGAGCCTGCTCGATCGAAGCCACGGATTTGACACCCTGCATGTCATTCCGGGGCCGCGCAGCGGAGCCCGGAATCCAGAACCGCAGGTGTTTCACCAGAATGCGGAACGGTCTCCGCTTTATCCTGAACGATCAGAGGTTCTGGGCGTGCCGGGGGCACTCCGGGCTCCGCTGCGCGGCCCCGGAATGACCCGGAGGGTGTCGAGACGGTCGAGCAAGCCGAACAGGCTCTGAGAAATCAGGTAGAGACGCCAACGGCGCATGCGCCCCAGCGCCGTCCCCGCCCCGCCGACCGGCTCACGCCCGGAACGGCGCGAGCCTGACGCCGGCGCCTTCGAGGCGGGCGCGCACGGCGCGGGCGGTGGCCACCGCGTGGGCGGAATCGCCGTGGACGCAGACCGAGCGGACCGGCGTCGGCAGGCGCTTGCCGCTCGCCGCGATGATCGCCCCCTCCTGCACCATGGCGAGCACGCGCTCGGCGGCCTCGTTCTCATCGGTGATCATCGCGCCGGGCTGGCTGCGGGGGATCAGGAAGCCGGCCTCGGTGTAGCCGCGATCGGCGAAGATCTCCTGCTGCACGTCGAGGCCCTGCGCCTCGCCCGCCGCGACCTGGGCGGTGAGCGCGATGGCGAGCAGCGACAGCGAGGGATCGACGGCCTTGACCGCGCGCGCGATGGCGTCGGCCATCTCCCGCTCGACCGCCGCAAGGTTGGCGAGCGCCCCGTGCGCCTTGACGTAGGTGAGGCGGTGCCCGGCATAGGCCGCGAGGCCCGCGGCGGCGCCGACCTGGTAGGCGACGAGCCGCTCGACCTCGCCGGGGGTGAAGGGCAGGACCCGGCGGCCGAAGCCCCACAGGTCCGGGTAGCCCGGATGGGCACCGACCGCGACGCCGCGCCCCCGCGCGATGGCGAAGGTACGCGCCATGATCTCGGGATCGCCCGCATGCAGGCCGCAGGCGACATTGGCCGAGGTCACGACCTCCAGCATCGCGGCGTCGTCGCCGCAACGGTAATCGCCAAAACCCTCGCCGAGGTCCGAATTGAGGTCGATGGACAGCATGGCGGGCATCCCGGGCAGTGAACGGATGCCTGTTCCTGGCACCGCCCCGGCGCTCCTGCAACCCGCGGGCCGCGCCGCCCCGGGTTGTTTCCCAGGCTGTCCCGCCGAACCGTCCCGCGCGTCAGAGCGCCAGGGCGCTCACCGACAGGTCGAGCGCGCTCCGGGCGAGCCAGAGCACGCCCCAGCCGATCAGGCCGAACCATGCCAGCACCAGCGGGACGCCGACCGCCAGGGCGAGCATCATCGCGGCCCGGCGCAGCTTGACTTCGTATGATGCGGCGAAGGTTGCGGCCCGTCCCATCGCGAACGCCTTCGTGTCGAACTGGATCATCGCTACCGGTCTCGGAGAAGTTGTGCCGCTGCGGTGGCAAAGGGCGGGCCCGATGGGCACGCGCGAGGAGCCGGCGCGGGAACGCCGAAGGGTTAACGAAGTTCCAAGGCTGTCGCGCGATCCGGTGATGCAGGCGGGTCCGACGCAGGCCGCGCCGGGATGAGACAGCGCGGTGGATTCCTAAACCTCGCGCGTGGACGCCCGTGCCGCGCGCGGCTACCTTCCTCGACACGGTCAGGTTGTGACGACCGTCGCGGGGGGCCGGGGGGGGGGGGCGGCGCCCGCCGGGGCGGGGGGGGGGGGGGGGGGGGCGCGGCGGGGGGGGGGGGGGGGGGGGGGGGGGGGGGGGGGGGGGGGGGGGGGGGGGGGGGGGGGGGGGGGGGGGGGGGGGGGGGGGGGGGGGGGGGGG
>NZ_JBEXZS010000027.1:0-3361 GCF_040593685.1 Methylobacterium sp. EM32
CGCCCGGGGCGGGCGGGTCGGCCTGCGGCGTGGCGGCGTCGAGCTCGCTCAACTCCCGGTCTCCCGTCAGTGGATCGGCTTGAACAGACGGTTCCAGCGCACCGTCCACGGCCAGTTCCAGATCTGCCAGGCGGCGGCGCCCTCGTCGATCGAGAAGAAGATCACTTCGGCCCGGCCGATCAGGTTCTCGTACGGCACGTAGCCGACATTGCCGAGGTCGCGCGAATCGGTGGAGTTGTCGCGGTTGTCGCCCATCATGAAGAAGTGGTTCGGCGGCACGGTGTAGACCTGGGTGTTGTCCCACAGGCCGCGGTCGCCGTCGCGCTCGATGATCTCGTGGGTGACGCCGCTGGGCAGGGTCTCGCGGTATTGCGGCACCAGGGTGGGCTGGCCGAAGGCGTCGGTGGTCGAGTAATCGGCGATGCGCTCGCGCTTGACCGGCCGGCCGTTGATGTTGAGCACGCCCTCGATCACCTGGATCTTGTCACCCGGCAGGCCGATCACCCGCTTGATGTAGTCGGTGGCGTTGTCCTTCGGCAGCTTGAACACCACGATGTCGCCCTGCTTGGGCGCGGCGCCCCAGATCCGACCCTTGGCCTCGAACGGCAGGTACTCGCTCAACGGCAGCGAGTACTTGGAATAGCCGAGCGAGTACTTCGAGACGAAGAGGTAATCGCCGATCAGCAGGGTCGGGATGAGCGAGCCGGACGGGATGTTGAACGGCTGGAACAGCAGGGTGCGGACCACGACGGCGATCAGCAGCGCCTGGACGCCGACCTTGACGGTCTCCTTGATCGAGTCCCAGAGGCCGGCATCCTTGCCGCGTTTCAGGTCCTGGTCCGTGCGTGCGCGATCCATACTCGTTCTCTCCGGCGGTCCGTGCAGCTATCGCCTGGGCACCCGCCGAGGGCACGCGGCCGGCTTTATGCGCGGTGCGGGGGGTCTAGACCAACGCTTGCCCGCCCGCAACGCGGTGCGGCAGCGGCGACCGAATCACCCTTCCGCAAGTCACCCTTCCACAAGTCACTCATCCGCAAGTCACTCGTCCGGCAGCGCCTCGATGATGACGAAGGCCTGGGCGAGCGGGGGGTCGTCGGTCAGCGTCACGTGGACCACCGGGCGATGGCCCGGCGGGATCAGGGTGGCGAGGCGCTCGGCCGCGCCGTTGGTGAGCCGCAGCGTCGGCCGGCCGCCGGGCAGGTTCACGACTTCCATGTCGCGCCAGAACACGCCGTGGCTCATGCCGGTGCCGAGCGCCTTGGAGCAGGCCTCCTTGGCGGCGAAGCGCCGCGCGTAGGAGGGAGCGCGGGCGGCCCGCCGGTCGCTGCGGGCGCGCTCGCCCTCGGTGAAGACCCGGTGGGTGAAGCGGTCGCCGAAGCGCTCGAGCGAGCGCTCGATGCGGCGGATGTCGCAGAGGTCCGAGCCGATGCCGACGATCATGCGACCTTCCCCGTCAGCCTGTCCTGCCCGGTCTGCGCTTGCCGGCGGCCGGCTTCCATCGCCGCCCGCATCGCCCGGATCGCCGCCGGCAACCCGTCGAAGATCGCCTCGGCCATGAGGGCGTGGCCGATATTCAGCTCGCGGATCTGGGCTAACGCCGCCACCGGGCCGACGCTGTCGACCGTGAGGCCGTGCCCGGCATGGATCTCGAGCCCGAGGGAATGCCCGTGCTCCGCCGCGCGGGCGAGCCGCGCGAGTTCGGCCCGGACCTTGTCCGGGTCGCCCGCGATCACCGCCTCGCAATAGGTGCCGGTATGCAGCTCGACCACCGGGGCGTCGAGCGCGCGGGCGGCCTCCATCACGTGCACCTCCGGCTCGACGAACAACGAGACCCGGATCCCCGCCGCGTTGAGGCGCGCGATGGCCGGCGCCAGGTGCGCGCGGCCGCCGACGATGTCGAGCCCGCCCTCGGTGGTGCGCTCCTCGCGCTTCTCCGGCACCAGGCAGGCGGCGTGAGGCTTCAGGCGGAGCGCGATGCCGAGCATTTCCTCCGTCGCCGCCATCTCGAAGTTCAGCGGCCGGTCGATCTCGCGCATCAGCCGCTCGACGTCGGCGTCGCGGATGTGGCGGCGGTCCTCGCGCAGGTGGGCGGTGATGCCGTCGGCCCCGGCCGCGATCGCCGCATGCGCCGCGCGCACCGGGTCCGGCATCGTGCCGCCGCGGGCATTGCGCAGGGTGGCGACGTGATCGACGTTGACGCCGAGGCGGAGGGAAGAGGCGGGCATCGGAGGGGCTTCTCGGACGGGGTCTCGCGAAGGGACGCCCGCGATGTAGCGCCGCCCGGGCGCTGCCGCCAGCCGCCCGTATGGTGGAACACACTCTCCGGAGAAAGCGCGCGGCAACCGGGCATCCGCCTGGACACCTCGCCCGCTGCGCCGCACTGTAGGCGCTCCGCGGTGCGGGGCCGGATGCCCGCCAGGCGCTAAGGCCCCGCCGCGACAACCCGACGACCGATGCTCGGGCGGGCCGCCGCGCCTGCCCCGGAGGCCCACGATGTCTGCTCGACGGCTCGACCGCGGCGGTGACGCGCCCGCCCGGCTGCCCCTGCCGCCCCGCCCCCACACCTTCGCCGCGCTCCTCCTCCATCCGGCCCCCTCGCCGTCGGAACCGCCGGCCGCGGTTGCCGGTTGGACGCTTCGTATGACCCAGCGAGAGGCCCGCTTGTCAGGAACCCTGCGGACGATTCTGGCGGCCGCCGCCGCGCTCTCCGCCGTGACGGCGGCGCAGGCGCAGCAGGGCTCGGCCCCCGTGGAGGCTCCGAAGCCCCCAGTCGCGGCGCCCGCGCCGACGGCGCCTGCACCGGCCCCCGCCGCGCCGGCTCCGGCGACGCAAGGACCGGCGGCGCAGGCTCCGGCGAACCAGCCCCCTGCGAACCCGGCGCCCGCTGCCACCGCCCAGACCCCGGCGATCCCGCCCGGGACGCCGGCGACGGTCCTCGACACACAGGATTACGACGGCGTCCTCGGCAAGCCGGTGCGCAGCGCCGCCGGCGAGGATATGGGCCGGATCATCGACATCATCGTCGACAAGGACGGCCGGCCGCGGGCCGCGATCATCGATTTCGGCGGCTTCCTCGGCGTCGGATCGCGCAAGATCGCGGTCGACTGGCGCGCCCTGCACTTCTCGGCCGACAACAAGCCCGGCCGCGCGGTGCTGCAGCTGAACCGCAACCAGGTGCGCGTCTCGCCCGAGTACAAGCCCGGCGACCCGATCGTGGTGCTGGGCCCGGCCGGGCCCGTGCCGGCACCGGCCTCGGCCTCCGCTGCACCGGCGCCCGCTGCCCAAGCTCCTGCGGCTTCTGCTCCCGCCACGCCGGCTCCCACCGCTGCCGCCCCCGCCCCCGCGGCGCCGACGCCCTACG